>CAYVGN010000025.1:0-14805 GCA_964451215.1 uncultured Acidobacteriota bacterium | reverse complement strand
GGCGAGTTCTACGTTTCCGACGGCTACGGCAACTCGCGCGTGGTGAAGTTCTCCCGCGAGGGCCGGTACCTGCTGAGCTGGGGCGTTCGCGGGACCGGCCCGGGCCAGTTCAACCTCCCCCACTCAGTCGCCGTGGACTCCCGCGGCCTGGTCTACGTCAGCGACCGCGAGAACAACCGCATCCAGATCTTCGACCCCGACGGGAAATTCCTGCGGCAGTGGACGCACCTGGGCGCCACACAGAACATTTTTATTACGCCCAAGGACGAGGTCTGGATCATCACCCACCGCAACAACGTGGAGAACATCAGCTACGACACGCTGGCGGGCCGCATCATGAAGATTGACCGCGACACGGGGCGGATTCTGGGCTCCATGGAGAGCCCCGGCCACTGGATTGACGTCAGCGCCAGGGGCGAAATCTTCATCGGCAGCCTGACGGGGAACGTGTTTCGCTGGTACCCGGGCTGGCTGGAGGGCCGGTAGCAGCCCGCCGGCCGCGCTCCAAGTGCCGTGCCGGGCAGACGACACCGCCCTCTAAGATTGCCGTCGCGTAGAAGCGGGCTACTCTGGCTGCTTTCCAGCCAGGCCACTGACTAGATGAGCAAGCCCGGGATTCATCCCGACGATGCGCCGGTGCCGGAACTGAACATTCGCTTGAAGAACCTGGCCATGGGCGAGCGGACGGCGGCCGGGATTTTCTGAGCCCACCACCGGGCCAGGTACTCCCTTCTCCAACTGAACAGGCTGCGGGGCGGGCTCGGCACAAGCGCGAAATATGAGGTGAGCGTGCGGTGAATTCTGGCGAATCCCAAATCGCGCAGCACGCGGCGGGATACGACCATGCGGTGCCGCTCATAATCGCTGCCGTAGCTGGCTTCTTGCGGCGCCCGCCCGGCCGGCGTAACCGCCAGGGTGTACTTGCCCACCCGGCGCGTACAGTTGATGAGTCGAGCGGCATCTCCACGCGAAAAGTGTTCCAGTACGTCAATCAGCAGGACCAGGTCGTACTGAGCGCTGCCCAACTGGGGGAGGATGTCCAAGGCATTACCGACGTAGATGTGATCGTAGACGGAGCGCTGAACCTCCCCGATGTACTTTTCGCAGCCCTCGATGCCGTCAATCCGCGCGACGCGTCGCGGCGGCCACGTGGAACCGTCGCCGTACACCCACATATCCAAGTACTCGCGCAGCAGGAAACCGTACTTGCCGGTGCCCACGCCAATGTCTAGGACGGAGCGTGGCCGGAGGGACAAAACGATATCCAGCACGCGAGAGATATTATGAGGTGCGCTTGTCGGCATCGAATCGGCTTTGCGATCGGTTCTGGGGCCGCCAAGCCAGCAGCCCGCCGCACCGCCCGGCGGAAAGCATACTGGGAATGGTTGCACCTGTCCACCGGCCTGGAGCGGCCGAACGCCGGCGGGGGTGGAAAACGGGCGGATGGATGCCTGCCCGGAAGTGGCATAATCGCCTGCGCCAGGAGGAACGGGAGCATGGAAGCGGACAACACACGAAGCGAACCGGAGCAGGGCCGCAGCCAGATCAGCGGCGGAACCACCAGGAGGAGGTTCACCAGGATGGCCCTGGCGGGCGCCGCGGCGGCCGACACGCTGGAGCCGCTGGCGGCACCGGCGACCAGGAAACTGCCCCCACTGCCCCCCGGAATCAAGACCTGCTTGCAGGTGCCCACCGACCCCTCCGACGAGGACTTGCAGTTCGCCCGGCAACTGGGCGTGGAATACGTCAGCATCCCCACCGGCGGCGAGCGGGCGACGCTGGAGAACTTCCTGCGCCTCAAGCAGAAGGTGGAGGCGGCCGGGCTGAAGGTCTGGAACATCGGCAACAGCAACGTGCACAACATGCCGGAGGTGACGCTGAACCTGCCTGGCCGCGACCAGAAGATCGAGGAGTACAAGACCTATCTCCGCAACCTGGCCAAGGCCGGCATCTTTTACACCACCTACGCCCACATGGGGAACGGCATCTGGAGCACGGAGCGGGAAACCACGCGGGGCGGAGCGCCGGCGCGCGCCTTCAACCTGGCCAAGGCCGACAAGGGCTACTGGGCCGGCAAGGTCTTCCAGGCCCCGCTCACGCACGGCCGCAAGTTCACCAAGGAGGAGATCTGGGAGAACTACACGTACTTCATCCGGCAGGTGGCGCCGGTGGCCGAGGAACTGGGCATGCGCATCGGGATTCACCCTGACGATCCGCCGGTGCCGGAGCTGGGCGGCGTGCCCCGCTGCATCTTTAGCAACTTCGAGGGCTACGTGAAGGCGCTGGAGGTGGCCAACAGCCCCAACATCGGCGTCTGCCTGTGCGTGGGGACATGGCTGGAGGGCGGAAGGCTGATGGGAAAGGACACGCTGGAGGCCATCCGCTACTTCGCCAGGCAGGACCGGCTGTGGAAAATCCACTTCCGCAACGTCAGCGCGCCCCTGCCCTATTTCGTCGAGACCTTCGTGGACAACGGCTACATGGACATGTGGCGGGTGATGAAGACGCTCGGCGAGGCGGAGTTCCGCGGCGCGGTCATCGCCGACCACGTTCCGGCAATGGTCGGGGGCCGGCTCACCGGATGGGCTTACAGCATCGGCTACATCAAGGCGCTGCTGGCGGCGGCCAACGCCGAGGCGCGAAAGGCGTAGCGGGCGTCAGGAGTTGGAAATGAAGCACCACAACACAAAGACACAAAGGCGGACGATGGCACTGGGGGCGGCGTTGCTGGCGCTGCTTCTCGGCTCCTTGACCGCCCAGCAACGGCCCGGGGTCAACTACGACGAATCCAAGGTTCCCAAGTACAGCTTGCCGGACCCGCTGGTGATGGTGAACGGCGAGCGGGTCACCAGCGCCGAAGCCTGGCACAAGCGGCGCCGGCTGGAACTGCTGCGCCTGTTTGAGACCCACGTTTACGGGCGCAGCCCGGGCCGGCCCAAGGCAATGGCCTTCGCGCTTACTTCGCTGGACCGCAACGCGCTGGGCGGCAAGGCGGTGCGCAAGCAGGTGTCGGCCTACTTCAGCCCGAGGAAAGACGGGCCGAAGATGGACATCCTGATCTACCTGCCCGCTGTGAAACGGCCCGTGCCGCTTTTCCTGGGGCTGAACTTCGGCGGAAACCACGCCATCCACGCCGATCCCGGCATCCAGTTGTCCACGCAGTGGATGCGCAACAATCCCGCCCAGGGCTACGTGAACAACCGCGCGACCGAGAAGTCGCGAGGGACGGCCGCCGGGCGCTGGCCGGTGGAGAAGATCCTGGCGCGGGGATACGGCCTGGCCACCATCTACTACGGCGACCTGGACCCGGACTACGACGACGGCTTCCAGAACGGGGTGCACCCACTGTTCTACCAGCCCGGCCAGACGCGGCCCGCTGCTGACGAATGGGGAGCCATCGGGGCGTGGGCCTGGGGCTTGAGCCGGGCGCTGGATTACTTGGAGACCGACCGGGACGTGGACCGCCGCCGCGTGGCGGTGATGGGACACTCCCGGCTGGGTAAGACCGCGCTGTGGGCCGGGGCCCAGGATACACGTTTCGCCCTGGTCATCTCCAACAACTCCGGCTGCGGCGGGGCGGCCCTGAGCCGGCGGCGCTTCGGGGAAACGGTGCGGCTGATCAACAGCTCGTTCCCTCACTGGTTCTGCGAGAACTTCAAGAAGTTCAACGACAACGAAGACGCGCTGCCCGTGGACCAGCACATGCTCATCGCGCTCATCGCTCCCCGCCCCGTCTACGTGGCCAGCGCCGAGGAGGACTTGTGGGCCGACCCGCGCGGCGAGTTTCTATCCGCCCGGCACGCCGATCCCGTCTACCGCCTGCTGGGCACCACGGGCCTGGGCACCGAGGAAATGCCCCCGGTCCACCGGCCCATCCTGAACAGGATCGGCTACCACATCCGCGCCGGCAAGCACGACGTCACCGACTACGACTGGGAGCGCTTCCTCGATTTCGCCGACCAGCACCTGGGCAAGCGCTAACCCGACTTCGGGCTAAGCGTGGCAACGCCTTCAGGGAAACGCGGCTCGGCTGGAACAGTTGGGTAGCTTCACACCCCCTTGTGCGAAGTCGCTGCCTGTGAATGGCTGCTCTGGACAGATTTGTGCCTTTGGGCTACAAAGAGAGTGGAACCCCAACAGTTGAAGTGAGCTAGGGGGCGAGGTATGTGGCGAGGTGTACCTCAAGACCCAGTCTCTGCAATGAAAAGGCGACCTAAGGAGGGTTAACCGTATGTCGTTCCGAAACGTTGGGATGAAAGTCCTCTGCCTGTTGATTGCTGTCCTGCTGGGCAGCAGTCTCTGCTTCGGCCAGGATCCCCGCGGCATGATCCTCGGGCGCGTTACCGATCCAAGTGGCGCAGTAATCCCCGGCGTCAGCGTCCGTGTTGTCAACGTCGCAACCGGGGTCAGCGCCGCGGGACAGACTAATGAATCCGGCAACTTCATACTCCCCTACCTGTTGCCCGGCACCTATACCCTAAGCGCGGAACTGGCCGGATTCAAACGATTCGTCCGGGAAGGGGTTCAGGTGAGAGTTAGAGACTCGGTGGAGGTTAACGTCCAGATGCAGGTTGGCGACATCGCCGAGTCGGTGCAGGTTACGGCGGAAACGCCGCTGCTCAGCACCACGGAAAGCTCGCTGGGACAGGTGGTGGACACGCGGCGCGTGCTGGAGTTGCCTTTGTTCGCCGGCAACGCCATGGACTTGGTTCACCTGGCGCCGGGCACCATCAACGGAACCGACATGAGGCTCCGGAAGGCCCCGTTTACCGCCGCTCCATCGCAATTCTCCACCGACGGCAGCGGGAACGCCAGCAATGAATTCAGCATCGACGGGATCTCCAACACCTCCTCGACTCGCGGGTGGCTGCAAGTGGCTTTTGCGCCGCCAACCTCCTCCATCCAGGAGTTCAAGATTCAAACTTCGTCTTTTGACGCCAGTATAGGCCACACCATAGGGTCGGTGGTGAACGTGAGTACCAAGTCCGGTACCAACGAGTTGCACGGCGAGGCGCACTGGTGGTTGCGGCACTCCACGCTCGATTGCCCCACCATCTTCCAGAACCGGGCCGGACTGCAAAAGCTGCCTGTCTACCAGGATAACCGCTACGGGGCTTCGGCCGGCGGGCCCGTTTATGTTCCCAGGCTGTACAACGGCAAGAACAAGACCTTCTGGTTCTTCACCTGGGAAGCCAACAAGTTCGGCGACCCCAACGTGGGGGGCTCGATGACCTCGACCGTGCCTCGCGCGGCGTGGCGCAACGGCGACCTCTCCGACCTGCTCAAGCTCGGCGCCAATTACCAGGTGTACGATCCGGCCACCATCGCGGTAGCGCCCGGCGGCCGTTACAGCCGCCAGCCGTTTCCCGGTAACATCATCCCTCCAAGCCGGCTCGACCCGGTGGGACAGAAGATCCTGGCCTTGTATCCGCTGCCCAACATGCCGGGCACCTCCGATGGTCGCAACAACTTCTTTTACTCCCTCCCGGCGAAGGAAGACTACTGGACCACCATCGGCCGTTTCGACCACGCCTTCAGCGAGAGTAACCGCCTGTTCATTCGCTTCCACCGGGATTTCTGGGAGGAGGACAAGAACCGGCACTTTGGGAACGACGTCAACGGCATCATCCTCAACCGCATCAACCGCGGCGTGGCCTTTGACGATGTGCATATGTTCAGCCCCGGCTTCCTGTTGAACTTCCGCTACGGACTGACACAACAGAGCTTCCCGGAGCGTCGCGTCAGCCGCGGCTTCGACTTGGCCTCGCTGGGATTCTCACCGAACCTGGTGAACCTTGTCGACAAGACACTCGCCACCGTCCCAAGGACCAGCGTGGGCTCGCTCAGCACATTGAGCCCGTGGGAGACCGGGGACGGCACAACAACCTCGATGACCCACTCCTTTACGGTAAACTTCACCAAGCTGCTCGGCAGCCACAATATCCGTTTCGGCTCAGAATCCCGCGTTTACCGTGAAAACCGCAACCGCTTCCCCACCGATGTGGCGCCGGACTTCAGTTTCAGTAACTATTACACGCGAGGGCCGTTCGATAACTCCCCAGCGCCCCCGGTGGGCGGTGAGCTGGCTGCGTTGCTGCTGGGGATTCCCGGAGGGAGCATGACCCGGACCGCCAGCTACGCCGAGCAGGACAAGTATTTCGCCCTCTACTTCCAGAACGACTTCAAGGTCTCGGCGAAGCTGACGCTGAACCTGGGCTTGCGCTACGAGTTGGAATCCCCTATCACGGAACGGTACGACCGCGGCGTGGCTCACTTCGCTTTTGGTCAATCCAACCCCATCGAGGCGCAGGCCCGCGCCAACTACGCCAAGAATCCCATCCCGGAGCTGCCCCTCGCTGAGTTCCGCGTGCTCGGCGGGCTGACCTTCGTCAACGTGGGCGGCAACCCGCGCACCTACTGGAAAGGCGAGAGGAACAACCTGCTGCCGCGCTTCGGCTTCGCCTACCAGTTGTTGCCCAAGACCATCCTGCGCGGCGGTTACGGGTGGTTCTTGGACTCCATCGGCGTCAACAGAACCGACTCCATCCAGATCGGGTTCAGCCAGTCCACACCAATCCAGCCGTCGCTAGACAACGGCCTGACCTTTGTGGCTACCACGGCGAATCCTTTCCCGACCGGATTGCAGCAGCCGCTGGGTGCGGCCGGCGGGCTGGAGACGAACCTCGGCCAGAGCGTCAGCTTCTTTGACGTCAGGCGCAAGCAGCCATACATGCAGAAATGGTCCTTTGGCGTGCAGCAGCAACTGCCCCAGTATTTCGTCGTGGAGGCCTCCTATGTCGGCAGCCGGGGTACACGCCTGCTGGTGGACCGCAGCCTGAATTTCACTCCTGCGCAGTACTTGAGCACCCTGTCGGTCCGCGATCAGCAAACCATCAATTTCCTCACCGCCACGTTCCCAAATCCGTTCCTGGGAATCAAACCGATTTATGGCACGACTATTTCTCGCGCCGGTCTGTTGAACGCTTACCCGCATTTCAGCGGCGTAACGCTGGTGGGTGAGCCGATCGGCTACTCCTGGTATCACTCGCTGCAAATTCGGGCCGAGAGGCGGTTCTCCAAGGGCTACACCTTCACGCTGGCCTACACATGGTCAAAAAACATGGCCGCCACCGCGTTCCTGAACCCCTCTGACCCAGTGCTTGAGGAAGCGATCTCAGACCTGGACCGCGCGCACCGGTTGGTGATGAGCGGGGTCTGGGAGCTGCCTTTCGGCCGGGGCCGCCGGTTGGGGAGAGACTGGCACCCGGTGATCAACTTCTTGGCGGGGGGATGGCAACTGAGCGGATTTGTGCAGCGCCAAAGCGGACCGCCGCTCGGCTTCGGTAACATCATCTTCAACGGCAACCCAGATGACATCCGGTTGCCCAAGAGCAAGCGCAGCGTGGACCGCTGGCTTAATATTGACGCTGGCTTCAACCGCAACAGCGCGCAGCAACTGGCCAACAACATCCGCACCTTTCCGTCGCGCTTCAGTGGGCTGCGGGGCGACGGCCAGGCGCGCTGGGATTTCACGATCATCAAGGACTTCAAGGCCCACGAAAGGGTCACGGTGCGGTTCCGTGTCGAGACCTTCAACGCCTGGAACCATCCCAACCTGGGGACGCCCAATACCACCCCGACCAGCACCGCCTTTGGAACCATCACCAGCCAGAACCCTCCCCGTTCCTGGCAGACGGCGCTGATGCTGATGTTCTGAGCCACTGCACCCGTTGAGGGACTACTGGTGACTCTCAATGATGTGTACGACTCTGTGCGCTTGGGCAGGGTGTACAAGAGTCGCAGGCTGCGCCGTTTACCGCCTGCTGGGCACCACGGGCCTGGGGGCCGAGGAAATGCCCCCGGTCCACCGGCCCATCCTGAACAGGATCGGCTACCACATCCGCGCCGGCAAGCACGACGTCACCGACTACGACTGGGAGCGCTTCCTCGATTTCGCCGACCAGCACCTGGGCAAGCGCTAAGCGTAACAGCGTCTTCAGACACGGGGATCGCTGGAACAGTCGGCAGGACGAGGACGAGGGGTGGCGTCCCCAGCGGGATTTGAACCCGCGTTACCGCCGTGAAAGGGCGGTGTCCTAGGCCGGGCTAGACGATGGGGACGACTGTTCCATGTTAGGCGCGCTACAGGGTTTCGTCAACGACAGGGGTGCTCCGCCCGAGGTACGCGGCGTTAGCCCGAATCCAGGCTAGCCGGCAGCCTGGAGGGGAGTGCGGGCGGCGGGAGCCGGGGCGGCCACATCGGGAAGCTCGATGGCGACCAGGGTGCCGCAGCCGGGGCGCGACTGGATGCGGAAGCTGAAGTCGTTCTCGTAGAGCAGGCGCAGGCGCTCCTGGACGTTGCTCAGCCCGATGCCGGCGGCGGTGGCGGCAGCCAGCTCCTCCTCGGTCATGCCCACGCCGTTGTCCTCCACCTCCATGAGCAGGCGGGCGTCCCGGCGGGTGACGCGGATGCGGATCACGCCGCCCTCCAGCCGCTCGCGCAGCCCGTGCTGGATGGAGTTCTCGACGATGGGCTGCAGCAGCATGCTGGGCACGTGCATCTCCAGCGCGCCCTGGTCCACCTCCTTGACGATCTGCAGTTTCTTGTCGCCGAAGCGCACCACCTCGATGTCCAGGTAGTCGTCAATGAAGCTCAGCTCCTCGGCCAGCAACGTGAACGACTCCTGGCGGTGGAGCAGGCGCCGGAGGATGTTGGACAGCTTGTGGATCATGCCGCGGGCCAGGTCGGGGTTGCTGCGGACCAGCGAGGAGATGGAGTTGAGGGTGTTGAAGAGGAAGTGGGGGTTGATCTGGCCGGCCAGGGCGGCCATGCGCGCCTCCACCAGCAACCGCCGCTGCTCCTCCACAATCATCTCGTTGCGGGTGTTGTTCCACACCTTGATGGGAATGGCCACCGAGGCGATGCCGGCCAGCACAATGGCCGCCTTCACCCAGTTGTTCACCGAGTCCAGGAAGAACAGCAGGCTGGGGGCCAGATGGCGGTAGCGGAGGTCGCCGTGCACGGCGCGGCCCAGCAGCAGGTACCAGCACTCCAGGTTGACGATCAGCAGGAAGAACATCATCTGCCAGTCGCCGCGCGGCTTGCCAAACCGACGCTGATACCAGCGGTAGATGTTCATGTCCACGAAGGGGGAGAAGTGCCAGATGTCCTCGACCTGGGGCGAGAGGCGGCGGGCGGCGCCGCCCAGAACGCCCACCAGCGACAGGACCGGCAAGGCCAACCACTCGCCGCCGCCCACCGCCGGCAGGGCCATGATCGCTCCGGCCAGCGCCCCGGTCACGTGCCCGCCCAGCAGGCCCGCCAGCAGCGCCCCCTCCAGGCTGAGGTCCGGGGCCTTGTACTTGAGCGTGACCCGCACGGCCACGCCGATGGCGAACACCACGCCAAACAGCGAACCCAGCGCCAGGCACTCCCGCACGCTGCGCTGCGCCCGGAATACCAGCTTCTTGAAGACCTCGGAGCGCACCAGGATGCTGGCCAGGGCAGCGCCCACGCCTACCTTCACCAGCAGCGTCACCAGCAGTTGCTGAGACTCGACGGCCATGGCGGCATTGAAGATTCAATCATTGACGATTGAAGCGCAACCGCGAACGAGCAACCGTCAATGGGTTCAAGGCATTATAATAGTGGGGCGCAATGCAGGCACAGGCTGACGAGAGACTGGAGAAGGTTGCCGAAGCCGATTTCCCCACGCGCTACGGGCATTTCCACATCTGCGCCTTCCGCCAGGGAGAGGACGAGGCGGTGGCGCTGGTGATGGGAAACCCGGCAGCGTCGGAAGCGCCGCTGGTGCGCATCCACTCCCAGTGCCTGACCGGCGACGTCTTCGGCTCCCAGCGCTGCGACTGCCGCGACCAGCTCGAGCTGGCGCTCCAGCGCATTTCCGCAAAGGGCGCCGGGCTGGTGATCTACGAGCTGAAGGAAGGACGCGGGATCGGCCTGATGGCCAAGCTGCAGGCCTACCAGTTGCAGGACCAGGGCGTGGACACGGTGGAGGCCAACCGGCGGCTGGGCTTCGCCGCCGACCTGCGCGACTACGCCCTGCCCGCGGCCATCCTGCGACACTTCGGGGTGGGCGCCGTGCGGCTGCTGTCCAACAATCCCCAGAAGGTGGAGGCGCTGGAAAAGGCAGGCATCCGGGTGCGCGAGCGCCTGGCCTGCGAAGTAAAGGCCAGCGGACACCGCCGCCGCTATCTCAAGACCAAGAAAGACAAGTTAGGGCACCTGCTCAGCGAGGTGTAGGCTTTAGGCTATAGGCTTGAGGCTCTAGGCTGTAGGCTTAGGGTCTAACTGGAGCCGAGGCGGCGGGCCAGAGCGCGGCGCGGGCCGACGGCAGCGACGGCCGGCCGCGGCGCCAGCTCGCGCTCGGGACGTTTGCGAACCACCTCGGTCTGGCGGTACTCGCTCTCCAACCGCTTCATCTGGTCGCTGATGCAGACGGAGATGATCGGCTGGCGCGAGTTCTTGAGCAGATCAATGATCTTCCGCTGGTTATCCTCGAGGAAGATATTGCGGCCGTCGGTCAGCAGGTGGTACTCGGAGCTGGGCCTGAGCATGTCGGAGAGGCGCCGCCCCAGCTCGCGGTGCAGGAAGCGCAGCACCCTGCGGATTTTCTGCAGGGAAAAACCCTTGTTGCGCAATTCGGCAATGACCGAAACCTCAATGAGTTCCTCCAGCCGGTAGCGGCGGCGGTGCCCCTGGTGTTCAGGGGATACGACGCCCCGCTCATCCCACCACTGGAGCTGGCGCGGGGTCACGCGCGCCAGCGCGGCCACTTCTTCGCTAGAAAAGCTTTGATCAGAACGGAACATTTCGCTATCCCCGTGTTTGAAACACAGTATAGGAGACCCGTTAAGCCGTCAAGCAGGAAGACCCAGCAGATGTCGCGGTGTCTGCCCCGCCGCCGGGTGGCGGCGCAGGGCCGCCCCCTACTAGAAGCGGTCTCATAAACGTGCAATGCCGCGCCTGTGCGCCCACAACCCACTGAGACGCAATGGGTCACAGGATCATCGCTAGCAAGTCACGCATATATGAGACCGCTTCTAGCCGCCGCCTACGAACTGGACGATTTCCACCCGATCGCCTTCGGCCAGCGGCACTGCCGCCCACTGGCCGCGGCGCACCACTTGCTTGTTATACTCGACCGCCACCCGATCCTCCGGAACCCCCAGCAAGGCCACCAGGCCATCGAGGGAGGTTCCTTGGGGGACCGAGCGCGGCTCCCCGTTGATCGTAACCTGAATGCCTGACCCAACTTCCCCGCTCATGGAACCGCACCTGCCGCCGCTATTGTAGCGCAGGCCAGCGCCTGGCGCAGAATCTCTTTGCCGGCCTTCCTCGGCCCGAAGAATCTGCCAACCGGCAGGGATGCCGGACCTACTCGATCTCTTCGCGGACCAGCCGGTATTTTAGAACTTCCGCAGCGCCAGCGGCAGTGGCGCGAAACAGCACGGCCGTGCCTTCTTTGTAAACCGCCTGCAGGCGGATCTCGGCGGTACCATCGGCGTCAACGGTTGCTTGGCAACGCATCTCGTCTGGCTCGCCGGGCGACACCAGGGCCTGGACCAGCGAGCCGGCCAGGGGCTGACCGCTGGAGCGGTCGCGAACCCGCAGCCGGAACACCAACTGGCCCGCCTGCTGAATGCCCCTCACGTTGGACAGTTCCAGGAGGGGCGCCGGAGCCGGGGCGGCCGGCGGAGGCTCTTCGGGCATGACGTAGGTCCCGCTGCGGATGGCCTCCACCAGTTCCCGGTGCTGCTGCTTGACCATCTCCTGGAGCCGCTCGGGGGTGGTAGCGGCCGGATTATAGGGTGTGCGGCGGCGATCCACGATGCGCCCCTTCACGTAGATGACCGAGTCAATCACCGGGTTCTTCTCGCCGCGGTCTTCGGTCTGGACGTGGTAGACCACCTCGCCGGACTTCACGTCGGTGTTGTAACCAAAAATCATATGACGCCCCGCAAGCTTGCAAATTCCAGGCCCGGACAGTATGATCGAGTCTCGGGTCGCTCTCCCGCCCGGCAGTCGCCGCGACCAGCCGGGTGCACCAGATCGGCGTTGCTGGAGCCGACCGGATGGTCCGGCGTCGGGAAAGGATTATGCCATGCCGGGCAACTACCTGCAAAGCTACTTGCCCATCCTGCTGCACGGCATCATCGTCCTGATCCTGGCCGGCCTGATGCTGGCCCTCTCGTCGTGGATCGGGCGGCACGTCCCCACGCGGGCCAAGCTGCAGCCCTACGAGTCGGGCATCCTGCCGGTGGGCAATACCCGCGAGCCTTTCAACGTGAAATTCTACCTGGTGGCCATGCTCTTCATCCTGTTCGATGTGGAAGCGGTGTTCCTGTACCCCTGGGCTGTTATCTTCCGCGAGTTGAAGCTGTTCGGCTTCATCGAGATGGCCCTGTATCTGGCCGTCATCTTCGCCGGCTTCTTCTACGTCTGGAAGAAAGGCGTCCTGGACTGGTCCCGATCCGAGTCCGCTGAGTAATGGTTCCCGAAGAGATTCTGAAGTTTGCGGAGGCGGCCGAGCTGGAGGCGCACGATCCCTCGGCGCTGGTGGGCGGCAAGTACGAGAGGGGCGAGTTGACGCTGGAGGTGGCGGCGGAGAAGGTGGCGGCGGTGTGCGGGTGGTTGCGGGCACGCGGCTACGACCGGCTCTCCAGCATCACCGCCACCGACTGGCACCCGCTGGAGCCGCGCTTCCGGGTCCTCTATCACCTGTACGCGACCAGTGCGTTCCGGCGCTTGCGGCTGGCGGTGCGCCTGGGCAGGGACAACCCGCGGCTGAACTCGGTGGTGGGCGTGTGGCCGGCGGCCAACTGGTACGAGCGCGAGGTGTTTGACCTGTTCGGCGTAGTCTTCGACGGCCACCCGGACCTGCGCCGCATCCTGTTGCCAGAGGATTGGGAAGGACACCCGCTGCGCAAAGATTACCCGGTGGAGGGGATGCGCTGATGGCCGCCCTCACCATACCGCCCGGCGCCAGGCACCTGGTGCTGAACCTGGGCCCGCAGCACCCGGCCACTCACGGGGTGCTGCGCCTGGTGCTGGAGCTGGACGGGGAGACGGTGGTGAAGTGCCGGCCGGAGATCGGCTACCTGCACACCGGGATCGAGAAAACCGCGGAGGCCAAGACCTGGTCGCAGGTCATCACCCTGACCGACCGCGTTGACTACCTCTGCCCGCTCACCAACAACCTCTGCTACGTGCTGGCGGTGGAGAAGCTGCTGGGGATCGAGCCGCCGGCCAAGGCCCAGTGGGTGCGGGTGCTGCTGAACGAGCTGACCCGCATCAACAGCCACCTGGTCTGGCTGGGCACCCACGCCATGGACCTGGGCGCCTTCTCCATGTTCCTGTACTGCTTCCGAGAGCGCGAGGAACTGCTGCGCATCTTCGAGATGGTGTCGGGACAGCGGATGATGACCAGCTACTTCAGGGTGGGGGGACTGGCGCTGGAGCCGCCGCCGGGGTTCGAGCAGCGCGTCGGCCGCTTCCTGGCCTACTTCCCGGACCGCATCGCCGAATACGAGGCGCTGCTGACCCGGAACCGCATCTGGCTGATGCGCACCCAGGGGGTGGGCTACATCAGCGCCGCGGACGGGGTGGCGCTGGGGCTGACCGGGCCCAGCCTGCGCGGCAGCGGGGTGCAGTGGGACCTGCGCAAGTGCGAGCCCTACAGCTCCTACGAGCGGTTCGACTTCGACGTGCCGGTGCGCAGCGAAGGCGACGTCTACGCCCGCTACCTGGTGCGGGTGGCCGAGATGCGGGAAAGCGTCAAGATCGTGCGGCAGGCCCTGGAAGGCATGCCGGAAGGCCCGGTCAAGGCCGACGCCCCCAAGGTGGTGCTCCCCGACCGCGAGAAGATGAAGACCCAAATGGAGGCCCTCATCTACCACTTCAAGATCGTCACCGAGGGCTTCCGGGTGCCGCCGGGCGAGGTGTACCAGGCGGTGGAATCGCCGCGGGGCGAACTGGCCTACTACCTGGTCAGCGACGGCACCGCGCGCCCTTACCGCATGTACATGCGCACGCCGTCGTTTGCCAACTTGCAGGCCCTGCCCAAGATGGTGGAGGGGCGGCTGATTGCCGACCTGGTGGCCTGCATCGGCACCCTGGACATCGTGCTCGGCGACGTGGACCGGTGACAGGTGGCAGGTAGGAGGTGGCAGGTGGGAGGTGATAGGCAGGTGACAGGCATGTCCATTCTGACTCCTGACTCCTGACTCCTGACTCCTGATCTCATGCGATTCAGCGACCAGCTCGAAGCGAAGTTCCAGAGCCTGCTGTCGCGCTACCCGGTGAAGCGCTCGGCCCTGGTGCCGATGCTGCTGTTCGCGCAGGACGAGGTGGGCTGGCTCAGCCCGGAGGTCATGGTCGAGATCGGGCGGCGCCTGGGCCTGAGCCAGCTCCAGGTGGAGGAGGTGGTCAGCTACTACTCCATGCTGCGCCGCCAGCCCGCCGGCAGGCACCACATCCAGGTGTGCACCAACATCTGCTGCCTGCTGCGCGGCGCCGAGCTGATCTGGGACCATGCGCGGAAAAAGCTGGGCATCGGGCACAAGCAGGTTTCGCCAGACGGGCTGTTCTCGCTGGAGGAAGTCGAGTGCATCGGCGCCTGCGCTTGGGCGCCCGCCCTCCAGATCAACTACGACTATCACCAGGAGATGACGCCGGAGAAGTTCGACCGGTTGATCGAGGAACTGCGCAAGACTAGGCTTTAGGCTTTAGGCTTTAGGCTTTAGGCTTTAGGCTTTAGGCTTTAGGCTTTAGGCTTCAGGCTT
>CAYVGN010000024.1:0-14815 GCA_964451215.1 uncultured Acidobacteriota bacterium | reverse complement strand
CTGCCCGGAATAGCTCCCGGCAGCCAACCCTGCGACGCTCACCGAGACCGAAATATCACTTGGGGTCGTACCGCTCGTCGGGGAAATGAAGAGCCAGCTCCCGCCAGTGCTGGTCGAAACCGTCGCCACCCAGGGGGCCGCAAACGCATACGTCCCGCCGCCTCCCGCCGACACCATGAGCACCTGCGAGGCGGGGTTGGGGCCACCTACGGGCGCCGCAAAAGAGAGGGAGGACGGAGAGACGCCCCCGTTCGCCATGGCCGGCGCGAGCAGCAGGCACAGGGCCACGGCAAACAGTGTCGTGCGCTCGAATCTCGGCGTCATGTTGGACCCTCCTTCTCCGGGAGCGGATGGCATTCGCTGGCCTTGCCCGGCGCGCCCAAGCCAGTCACAAACGGGGGGGAGACACTGCTCCTTTTACGCTGGAGGCTCGGGGGAAGTCAAGGCCCAACGGCCTTTCCGGACTTGGGTCCTGCGGGATGAACTTGCTGATCGCCGCCTCGGACTGTTCCGGGGTGACCTGCTCCCCGTCATTCACTCGGTTCAGCAGTGGCCGGATGACGCCCCTGGCCCGGTCCTTGCCTTAGTTGCGAAGGGAGCTGTGCCCTGGCTCTTGTGGCAGCGTTGAACCCCGCGGCCGAGTGTGAACCTGCGGCCCGCAAACAGCTTTGCCCTATGCTGCCGAGCGCAGGAACCTTCGCAGAGCCCCCAGGTCGCTGGGGTTCATGGCGCGCAGGATGCGGTCCGCTTCTCGGCGCAAGGTGCCGATCTCAGCTTCCAAGGGCTTCAGGTCGCAGGGCCAACTCAGAAGGCGATTGGCCCACACACGAATCCGGAGGTGGTAGAAGGTAGTGTAGAAGCGGCAGCGCTGCCAGAACAGCGCGCGCGCAAAGTTCTCGGCCTGGGCAGTGGGGGCGGCCGCAAACATGGTGGCCAGCGCCATCAAGCTCTCGAACTCCACCCCCATCTGGCGCAGGTACCGGCCCATGACGCGCACCCGCCGGGAACGGAGGACGGAAACCAGGTCCCGGCCACGGCGCGAAGCGGCCAGGAACAGGAAATCCTGCGGCCCCAGGACGCGGGGCAGGTGACCGTAACGGTCTAGCTCCTCCGCCCACAGCAATTCCAGGTCGCTCAGCGTCGGGGCCCGCTGCCCGCCCAGAATGCGTAGCGCCCGCAGCGCAATCAGCAGGCCCGCGAGTCCAAACAGAAGAACAAGCACAAGCGTCGTCATTGGCGGAGTGCTCTCGTCAAGGCGGCGTTCAAACCCTCCAGCCGCACCAGCAGCAGTTCTTGATCCACCCTGCGCAGCAGTAGGTTCGGCGCCAGTTCCTCGTGGGGCTGGAAGCGGCTTTGACGCACGGCCCAGCACCAGACGAATAGTATCACCACGAAAGTCAGCGGGCGGGCAACGGAGAGAACTGCCAGCAGTTGCTTGCCTGTCTGGTAGCTGAGGGAAGCGAGGGCCACCTGCAACACGCTATGCGCCAGCCAGCCCCAGATGAAATAGTAAAGCAGGTAGGCTGTCTTCAACCGGAACCAGAGAAGAAACAGCACCAGAGCCAGCAGGAGGCCAGCATGGACCATGCGGGCCGAGCGCAACATGAGCAAGAGCCAATCGTTGAGGAAACCAGTGCCCTGCCCAGGGGCCAGGCCCTTCTCCAGCGACACGGAAGCAGACACGGCCAGGGTGAGGACGACAGCCGCCCAGAGCACCAGCGAACGGGCGAGCCTGCGGAAACCGGAGTAGTGGCCGAGCGCTTGATCGTACAGTTCCAAGATCACCAGGAATATCAGAATCCAGGAAATTACGTCAAGGAACCAGTAAACGGGCGGGTACCACCCCGGCGAAAATCGGAAAGCCCACATGGTGGGCGGCACACGGGCCACTTGCCAGGCGAGAAACGCAGTGAAAAAAGGATAGCTACGAACGAGCCGCGAACGCACCAACTCCCAGAGAAGCAAAAGCTCAGCGACAATGCCGATGTACCAAACTGCCCGCTGCAGGAGGGCATAAAGCATTTGCGCTAACGCACACTATACCCCTCCCGCGCAACGTATGCAATCGGCTGCAATCGGTTACCGGGCGATTCTGCCTCTAGCCCCCATCCGGCGGGCAGGGCCAGCAGGGCGGAGGCGGAGCCGGGTCGTCGGTGACCTTCACGGGGTTGCCTGTCCCGGCGGCGAAGAGTACAATCTGGGCGAGTAGCAGCAGCGCCAGAAACAGCTTACGCATTGTATGGTTCTCCTTTTCAAAACGTGTCAGGCTACAGCCTAGGCTCTGCTGGCAATGTATGGGAGACGAGGAGAAAAACGTTCCGGAAACGGAACAGGAAACCGCCGCGGGAAAACCAGACTACCGCAGGCTGATCGAGGACATTTGGAAGAGAACCATCTCAGTCATCCCCTCCGACTTCGGCAAACTCGTCTATCTGGCTTCCCTGCGGAACCCCAACAGTGGCACGTACCATCATTACGGCCTGGAAGCGGTGTATTCCCCAGAACAGTCCGACCAGGCCCTGCGGCAAACCCACCTGGAAGTCTTTTACGAGTGGCTGAAGAAGCCGCTGGCTGAGCAAAAGGAGGACCTGGAACACTACTTCCGCACGGTGGAAGGGGAACTGGGTACGATCCTGGAGAACTGGAGGATCCTGGAGCCGTATCGGAACAGCATTCCTGTGGAGGCCGACGCCGCCGGGCGCCAGTTGTTCAGCGATGATCTGTGCCTGATTTTGGAGTTGATGGAGCGCGAACTTTTCCCGCCGGCCCGGTCGCCAGGCGCATAGCCACCCCGCTCACCTGCCCTACAATCTGGGCCTCCTCGGGCACGGCCTTGAGCGCTGCCCGGCAAGGCGAAAGCGAATGCGGCTGGAGCAGGAGCTGGCCGGGCTCAAGCAGCATCAACCAGCAGCAGAAATAAGCGTCCCTGGTTTCGACAAAGTAGATCGGCCGCTCGAACTCGTTGCGCCAGCCCTCAGCCTCCACCCGGCGCCGTTCTATATTGATTTGGACCAGGGCTCCCGGGGTGATGAGCGGATACATCATCCAGTCGTCCGTACCCACGTACCCGTAGCGGTGGGTGCGCAGGTCCAGTCGGCTCAGCAGCGCCAGCGGCGTGGTGCCCCAGCTCTGAATCATCCGGCTCAGATAACTCGTCTCCTGCGGATTGAAACCAGGGTCAAGGCGCATGGGCATCTCCACCAGTTGGTGGTCGTACAGCCCATCGCCCAGCAGTTGCGTGCGACGGGCGGCGAATGCTTCGCTGTCTTTGCGGAAAGACTGCAAGTCAACGCCGTACCACCGTAAGGCCTCGTGAAGATTCAGCCCGTACACAACGCAGAGGCTATAGAGCCGGTAAACAGTAGGCAGGACGTTGTTGTTCTCAATCTCCGACAGGCGGCTGATGGTCACCACGTACTCGGGATTCAGCTTCGCATTGGCGATCTTCAGGGTGGCATCCTCGATTTCCCGATAGGTGAGAGCCAGGCGTTCGCGGATCTCGCGGAATTTCCAGCCGGCACTGTGCATGAGGGCCTTACCATCTCTGACACAAAAATCAAACATAATAGCCCCCTTGAGGCTGAGTCGCAAGGGTAGCACCAAAACGTTCCGAAAGCAGAACAGGTCTAGCACAGATCCTGGGCGTGACGCGAGTGCCCGATTCAACGAACCAGGGTGAGAAAGCAGTCAGGTGGGAGCGACCGCCAACGGAATTGGCAGGTGCCCGCGCACCCGGTAGAACCACGAGGGTGGCAAAAGGGTTACGGGGGCTTGGAGCGCGGCCGCTGGTTAGCTAAGGAAAGGACAGGCCGCAGGCAGTTGAGCTGTCTGGGAAGAGCGGCTCAGCAGCAAACTGTGGGCCAGCCTACCCACCCGGAGGCAGGCTCCCCCGACTTGGCAAACCGGATACGACCGCCAAGCTCCCACTGGCAGCGGAAACCCAAAGCGTCGGGCACCAGGCTGGTACCGTGACCCCCTAGTTTCTTCCCTCGAGTACGGTCGTGAAGACTACGCGCACACAGGGATAGAGGGCGTCATGGGGTAGAAATCAGGCGGTCACGGCACTAGTGCCGTGACCAGTTGAAAAGGTGGCATTCGGTCGTAGCACCGGCATCTTGCCCCGCAAACTGGCGCGGGCCGCCGAGACGGCGGCGCTACAAGTAGTTGCAACCAAGTTAACTGGTCACGGCACTAGTCCGGGATGCGGCTCTTGATGCCGCCCGGAGGGGGCCGGTCGGCGTTCATGCCCCGGGGGCTCGAGACCGTCGGTGGGGCTGGCGCGGCTGTGGCTCCGGGGCCCGGGGCCGACCCGCCGACGTTCCGGCCGGATCCCACGCCACCACCACGCATGCCTCCCGGCGAGTGCGACCGCGGATGAGAGATGTAAATCGTACGGGGACAGTAGTAAGGGAAACCAAAAGGAGAGTAGATTGTGGAGGAATAGGGCAAGAAGGTGTAAAAACCAAAGGGATCCCAGTACCACAGGCTGGAACGCAAACTGAACGGCCACCGCCGGAGCGAGCTGGCAGCGACAAAGGAGGCGCGTGCCAACTGCAAGCTCCGCGAAGCGCTCCAACGGTCAAACTCGTCCTGATTCTTGCGGTTGAACTTCATGGCGGCGCTCAGGGTACCAGCGGCCGTCAGGTCAACATACTTGCCCGCCTTGATCGTCTCTTTGCTCCCCGGCAGCTTCAACTTGCCTTCCTCAACGTAGATGCGCATCGAGTCGGGTCCCGGCTCAAAGCGGTACAGCCCAGGCTTGGTGACAGGAATCAGGAAGCCGCGCCAGAGCAGCGTCAATGAGGCGCCCTTGGGGATCTCGTTCACCTCCAGGGTGGCGGTTCCCGACAGCAACTCGACCCTGGCATCCTCGAGGCTGGAGGAGATGAGCCTCGCCTCTGATTCATTGTCCAGCCGTAGGAAACTGCCAGGCACCAGGAGCAACTCGGCCCGGCCGAACCGGGTCGAAACGCTCTGGCCCTGCTGGAGTTGCCGGATTGGTTTCCCATCCGGATCCTTGGGCAAGTTCACTTGGCCATGGCGGTAGTTCACGAACCCGGCACGCGCAGAGATCAGGTCCTGTGCCTGCGCACCCGCCACCGCCACGACAACGAAAACGACGGCTAGCCTCAGCCACATAACAGCCCCCGACAAGAGGAATCTTAGCACAACGTCACTGCACCACCCGAAGCAGGATTGAAGAGAGAACGACCAGCAATACCCCGATGGAAACCCACGTGTATCGGTAATCGCGCTCCCGGGCAAATGATGCCATGGCCACCACGATGCGGATCACTGGGGTCATCAGCAACAGCACAATGCCCGCCTGCATGATGGCGCCGGCATCCCATTCGAGAACGCGCCCGGGCAGATCTCTGAGCGCGCAAGGGACCAGGGGCGCCGGGTGAAGGAGCCCGCCAACGATCCCCGCCAGGATGAGCGCGGTAGAGCCGTACGAACCGAACCTCAGAACGCTAGAGATCCAGACCCTGGCCGGGTCAGATTCCCGGCCTTCCGGCCGTCCCAGGCCTTCCGGCACCGGTTCAAGGAAAGGATTGGAGTCGTTCACGGCCCTCCCATCCGGATAGCCTTCCACCCCATACTAAGGGCCAAGTAGAACATCACGCCCACGAACAGCCAGAGGACCGACCGGGCGGGCACCCGGCGGGACAGATGCGAACCTGCCAGCGAACCCACGAAGACGCCGACCACCACCGGCGCGCTCGGATAAGCCAGAATGTTCCCCCGGATGTAATAGACGAAGGCGCTGGCCGCCGCCGTTACGCCGATCATAAAATTACTGGTAGCGGTCGCCACCTTCAGGGGAACACCCATGATCAGGTACATGAGGGGCACCTTGATGGGACCGCCGCCGACACCCAACAAGCCCGAAATCCCACCGGCCAGGTAGGAAAAGAACATCCCGAGGGGCAGGCGGCGGACTTGGTAGCCGGTCAGGCGCTCCTCGACCACCCGCCGCTGCCCGGCCCCGCGCACCATGGTCGAGCCGGCGTATAACAGAAAGAAACTGAACAGGAAAGTCAGCCAGCGGCGACTGAGGAGGCCGGCGACGAGGGCGCCGGAGATCGCCCCGAGGGTGGTGGCCAGTTCCAGGGTCATCCCCAGCCGGATGTCGCTGAGCTTTCGCTCGACATAGACGCTGGCAGTGGCGCTGGAAGTGCCGATAATGGCCACCAAGCTGGTGCCGATGGCCAGTTCGATGGGGACGCCAAAGGCAAGGGTGAGCAAGGGAGTAATCAGCAAGCCCCCTCCGATCCCCAGCAGCGCGCCCAGAGCGCCAGCAACGGCCCCGAGACCAGCCAGAGCTAGCAGGTTTGAGGGGTTCATTTTAAGGGGGCAAGTGGCGTTGCAGGCGCCCGGTTGCAGGCAGAACCTCGGCCATTGGCAGTTGGCATTGCTGTCGCCTACAATCCGTCACCCTGTCACCGGCTATGGCGCTCCTCCCAGCCTCCGCTTCTCCCGCTGGTCACGCAGCACGGCCTTGCGGCTGAGCTTAACCTTGTTGCCCTCGATGTTGATGACCTTGACCAGGATCTGATCGCCCTCCTTCAGTTCGTCGCGCACCTCGCGGACGCGGTGCTCGGCGATCTCGCTGATATGGAGGAGGCCATCGGTGCCCGGGATGATCTCGACGAAGGCGCCGAAGTCCACCAGGCGGACCACCTTGCCCAGGTAGGTCTTGCCCACCTCGGCCACGGCGCTGATGTCGGCGATCATCTGCATCGCCTTGGCGGCCGAGGCTTCGTCAACCGAGGCGATGTGCACCGACCCGTCATCCTCGACGTCAATCTTGACGCCGGTTTGCTCGATGATGGAGCGGATCGTCTTGCCGCCCGGACCGATCACCTCGCGGATCTTGTCCGGGTGGATGTGCATGGTGAAGATGCGCGGCGCATAGGGGGAGATAGCGGTGCGCGGCTCCGCGATGGTCTCCGCCATCTTACCGAGAATGTGCAGGCGCGCCCGCCGGGCCTGCTCCAGCGCCTGGCGCAGGATTGCCGGCGTGACGCCGGCCACCTTGATGTCCATCTGCAGCCCGGTAATCCCCTCGCGGGTCCCGGCCACCTTGAAGTCCATGTCCCCGTAGTGGTCCTCGGGGCCGGCAATGTCAGTGAGGATGGCATACCTGCCCTCTTCGCCCATGACCAGACCCATGGCAATGCCCGCCACCGGCGCCTTGATCGGAACGCCGGCGTCCATCAGCGCCAGGCTAGCCCCGCAAACAGTGGCCATGGAGCTGGACCCATTCGACTCCAGGATGTCGGAGACCACGCGGATGGTATAGGGGAAGCCTTCCTCGTCGGGAAGGACCGGGAGGAGGGCGCGCTCGGCCAGCGCGCCGTGCCCGATCTCACGGCGACTGGGGCCGCGCAGGAAGGCCACCTCGCCCACGCTGAACGGCGGGAAATTGTAGTGCAGCATGAACCGCTTCTCGATCTCGCCCGGCTCCAGGGCGTCCATCCGCTGCACGTCCTCCTTGGTGCCCAGCGTGGCTGTGACCAGGGCCTGGGTTTCCCCCCGGGTGAACAGCGCCGAGCCGTGGGTGCGCGCCAGCAAGCCGACCTCGCAGGCAAGGGGCCGCACCTGGTCGAAGGCGCGGCTGTCGGGCCGGCGCTGGTTTTTCAGCAACTCCTCGCGGAAGAGATTTTCCCGCAGCCGGTCGAACAGCCGGCCCGCTTCCTCCGCCTTCTCGGCTGCCTCGGCCGGGTAAGATTCCACCAGCTCCTTGCGCAGCGCCTTGAGGCGCAGGCTGCTCTCCTGCTTCCGGTACCGGGCGGTGTCAGCCGCCTCCGCCAGGCGCTCGCGGTAGTTGCGCTCGATCTCCTCGCAGAGTTCGTGGTTGATCTCGACCGGCTTCACCTCGCGCTTGGGCAGACCGACCTGCACCTGGAGCTGCCGGATGGCCGCGATGATCTTCCGGCATTGTTCATGGCCGAACACCAGCGCGTCCAGCACTGTCTCTTCAGAGACCTGTAGCGCGCTGGCCCCCACCATGACCACGGCCTCCTCACTGGCCGCAACCACGATGTTCAGCAGGCTCTGCGCCCGCTCGGCGTAGGTGGGATTCACCACCAGTTGGCCGCTCACCAGGCCTACACGCACGCCGGCGATGGGGATGTGGAAGGGGATATCGGAAAGCGCCAGGGCGGCCGACGCCCCCACGATGCCCAGCACGTCGGGGTCGTTTTCGGTGTCTGCCGAAAGCACCATGGCGATGATCTGCGTCTCGGCCCGAAACCCCTCGGGGAACAGGGGCCGGATGGCGCGGTCAATAAAACGGCTGGTCAGAATCTCCTTCTCGGAGGGGCGCCCTTCCCTCTTGATGTAGCCGCCCGGGATCTTCCCGGCGGCATAAGTGTACTCACGGTAATCCACGGTCAGCGGGAAGAAGTCTATGTTCTCCCGCTCCTCATGGGTCGTGCAGGCCGCTACCAGCACAGCCGTGTCGCCGTAACGGATGAAAGCCGCGCCGTTGGCCTGCTTTGCCAGCCAGCCGCTCTCAATGGAAAGCCGCCGGTTTCCTAGCTCTGCATGAACTTGTTGTGCCATCTGAACTTCCTCTGCATTCGCCTGCGGATCGGAGGGCCGGCCTTCTGCCGCCACCTGACGGAGTCGGCCCGCCTCCACAAGAGCCCTGCCCGGGCAAGAAGCCCTGGCGGAGGAGCCCAGGCCGCGAATTTGGATATGAGAAAGGCTTTCCGGAGCGGAGACTTTCTGGTGTGTGGCCGCCTTCCGGCGGGCCTGCCCGCCTCGGACCCCCGTCCGAATAGGGCTAACGGCGAATGCCCAGCTTTTCGATCACCTGCCGGTAGCGCTCCGTGTCCGTGCGCTTCAGGTAGTCCAGCAGGCGCCGCCTCTTGCTCACCATCATCAGCAGCCCGCGGCGGGAACCGTGGTCCTTGCGATGCGTTTTCAGGTGCTCAGTGAGGTCGGCAATACGCTGCGTCAGCAACGCGGTCTGAACCTCGGAGGAGCCAACGTCCTTCGGCCCACGCCGGAATTTTTCGACGATAGCTCGCTTCCCTTCAGCTGCAAGTGCCATCAATTCGCCTTCGTACTCCTTCTTCTTTTCTGCCTCTCTCTATATCCGCGTTAGAATATCACGATTTGCCCGGACTCGCCACCATGAAGCATCCTTCCTGCTTGACACGCCGCCGGTTTTTCCGTAGCGCGCTGGCCGGCCCGGCCGCGTCGCTGGCAGCGCCGGGCGGCCAAGCCCGGGAGGCGCAGGCGTCGCAACGCGGGACCAAGGAGGCATTGGCCCCGCCGCCGTCGCTGCCCTCGCTGCGCGAACTCATCCACCCGCTGCCAGCCGAGGAGTACCTGGCCCGCCAGCAGAAGGCTCGCGAGCGAATGGCGGAAGCGGGGCTTGACGCCGTCCTGCTGATGGGCGGCAGTTCCTTGCTCTACTTCACGGCCATGAACTGGGGGCGCAGCGAACGACTGTTCGCCGCCGTGCTACCGCGCCGAGGCGAGATCGCCTACGTGTGCCCCGCCTTCGAAGCCTCCCGCGCCTCCGAACTGATCCGTTTCGCCAAGGACCTGCGCACCTGGGAGGAAGACGAGAGCCCGTACAGACTGCTGCGGCAGGTGCTCCAGGACCAGGGCGTGCGCACGCTGGGCATCGAGGAGACTACCCCGTACTTCGTCACCTACGGCCTGGCCCAGGAAGCGGCGGGCCTCGCCCAGGCGTCCGCCGACCCGGTTACCGTGGGGTGCCGAATGATCAAGTCGGCACGGGAGGTGGCCCTGATGGAACTGGCCGCCCAGGCCACCGGCAGGGCCATCACGGCTGCGTTCCGCCAGTTGCGCGAGGGGATGACGCCGCGCCAGTTGGCCGAGGCGGTTACTGCTGCCCATGCCCAGCAGGGCGTGCGACCGGGCTTCGTCCTGGTGGCCTTCGGACCCTCCTCGGCCTTCCCGCATGGGTCGCGCAAGCCGCAGCAGTTGCGGGAGGGCGACGTAGTGCTGGTAGACACCGGGTGTTCGGTCGAGGGCTACCAGTCCGATGTCACCCGGACCGTGGTCTTTGGCCGCCCCTCGGATCGCCAGCGCCAGGTCTGGGAGACGGTGAAGAAGGCGCAGGAAGCGGCGCTAAGAGCGGCCCGGCCAGGCCTAGCTGCCGCAGAGGTGGATGCGGCCGCCCGCCGCCTCATCGAGCAGGCCGGCTGGGGCCCCGGCTACAAGTTCTTCCCTCACCGCCTAGGCCATGGCATCGGCCTGGACCCCCACGAATGGCCTTATCTGGTGCGCGGCAACACGCTGCCGCTGGAGCCGGGCATGACCTTCAGCGACGAGCCCGGCATCTACATCCCCGGCGAATTCGGCGTCCGCCTGGAAGATGTCATGGTGGTCACTGCAACCGGGGCACGCCTGCTTACGTCTCACTCAGCGAGCATCACGCTGTAAGAAACCGCGGCGTTCCAACAGCGGAGGCTGTAAACTTCTAGGTTAGCTGTTTGAACGCCACCGAAAGAAAGGGAGGCTTATGAGTATTACAGCGTCACCGGGAGGAACCCTGCCGCCGGAACCAGACGAGCAACGATTCTCCGCACGGGCGGAAGGCCGAGGCTGGTTTTCGCCGGTGGTCATTGCCGTCCTGGTCATTCTCGCCGTTTCCAACTTTATCGTGTTCTACGAACTAAGTGCCGCCCGCAAGCAGTTCGACCAGCAGCTCGCCAGTCTGAAGTCAGAGCTGAAAGAGCGGACAGCCGTGCTGGAGCGCCGGCTAGCCACTGGAGAGGAGCGGCACAACGACCTGCGGGGCGAGGTGTTGGTGACTCGGGAGAAGCTGGGTATGACCCAGCGGGATCTGAATCGCGCCGCCAGCCTGGCTCAGGCTCTCAAGCAGGAACAACAGCAAGCGTACGCCAAGATCGGGCAGGTGGGCCAGCAAGTAACCAGCCTGCGGGAGGAGTCGGGTGCCCAGCTTGGGGCGCTGAGCGGCGAGGTGAGCACAGCCAAGAGCGACATAGTCGCCACTCGCAAGGAACTGGAGCAGACCCGGATCCAGTTGACCAGCGCCATCGGCGACATTACCAAGGCGCACACCCTCATTGCCCGCAACCACGACGAGCTGATGGAACTCAAGCGGCGCGGCGAGCGCAACTACTTCGAGTTCGACCTCCCCAAGGAGAGGCAGCCCCGACGGGTGGCAGATATTTCCCTCCTGCTCAAGAAGGCCGATCCGAAGCGCCAGCGCTACACCCTGGAGGTGATCGCCGAGGACAGCCGCACCGAGAAGAAGGACAAGACCGTTAATGAACCCGTGCAGCTCTACGCGGGGCGTTCCCGGGCGCTTTACGAGATCGTGGTGAACCGGGTGGGCAAGGACCGAGTCAGCGGGTACGTGGCCACCCCGAAGTGAGGCGGCGGGCCGGAGGCTGTAAGAACCCGGGCACGCGCTCAGGCGGCTAGCTGGTCGGCCAGTTCCCGGATGGCGACAGAGAACGTGAAGCGGGGCGTGGGATGGCCGCGCCCCCAGCGGTTGGTTTCCCACCTACACCTGAGGAACTTGACGGTAGGCCGATCACTCAGGTCCAGCAGGATCTGGTGAGTGCCCGTGTAGAACTTCTGCGGGAAAGCGGCCAGCGGCTTGCCGCCCCACTCGCAGCCCTCTTCCGAACCCCAGACGGAAACGTCCAGCGATTCCTGCTCGAGCACCCAGGTGATGCCCAGGGTGAGCAGAAACTGCTTTCCCACGGCGTCGCCTAACTCGAGCGCCTCACCCTCTCCGTTCCCTTCCGCCGTTCGCTCGGCGACCAGCAGCGTTTCCAGCATAGGCGCGCCATCCTATCGTAGCCAGGAGGCCAAACACAACGTGGAGCGGCCCGTCATGGCCGGCGCAAGTAGCGGCGCAGGAATGCGAAGGTCCCCTGGCCGTGGATGGTGTGCGGGCCGTCGAAAAACTCTATCTCGGTCCGGTCCGGTATCTTGAGCCGGGCGTAGAGCCGCCGGACCTTCGCGTACTCGTAGGCCACCCACTCGTCCGGCGCCACCCCGTCGTTGTGGCCGCGCTCAACCATGAACGGCCGTGGCGCCACCAACCCGGCCAACTCTGCGTAGTTGGCCACGTTGGCCAGGTCGAATTCCACCATCTCGTACTCCTGGGTGAGCAGGTAGCTGTAACGGGCCTCTACGCTGGTGTTCTTCCAGACCCACTCGTTGAAGTCAGCCGAGCAGATGGAGAGCGCGTACCCATACAGCAGCGGCGGCACGCGCACTGCTGTCTTACCGCCATAAGAGAGCCCGTAGAAGCCGATTCGCTCCGGGTCCACAAACGGCAGGCCCGCCAGCCATTCCAGCAGGCGCTGGTGTTGCCCGACGATGAAGGAGAACAGCGACAGCTTGAGCGGATGCGCCTTGCGTTGGATGGTGCGGAAACGGTCCTGACCGATGTAAGGATTCTGGGGAGCGAAGGTGATGAAGCCTTCCTCCGCCAGCCGGACGGCGAAGCGGTGATAGGCGGGGTGATCGCTCCTCGGGTCGGCCACATCGCGTGGCCGTCCCTCCAGGCCGTGCTGGCAGACCACGACCGGCCGACGCTCGCCGGGCCGAATGTCTTTCGGCAGCAGTAGAATCCCGTATGTGAACACGTCCGGCCATACGTCGAGCATCACTTCGTAGCCGCCATATTTCTCTTCGTCGTAGAGGAGGCGGGTGCGCGGGTTGGGAGCAAGGCTGGGTGGGGGCAGCCGGCCGATCATCTCCTCCCAGATATAATCCCGATAAAAGCTGGTGGACTGCTTCCACCGCTCGGCTGAGGAGGTGTCGGCACGCGACCAGAACTCGGCGCGGCGCGCCGGCGACTGCCGCACCAGCGCCTGCGTATGTGCCACCAGCTCATCAAACTGCCGCTTCAAGCGCTCAGCGGGAACAGGCATTCCTGCCTGTCCCGCAGTGGGGACGGGCATTCTTGCCCGTCCCGTGTCAGTAAACTCGGGGGCCTGCCCTGCGACGCCCCACTTCACGCCGAGTGAACCCAGTAGCACCCGCAGAGCTTCTGCCGAGCCCGGTGGCCCGGTGCCCCCACCGCTCGCCACCAGTTGCAGCCGGTCTCCTGCCCGCAGGCCAGCGTAGTAAGGCCGGGCTCGCTTCAGCTCTTCCTCGACCGCCTCCAGCGGTGCAGGGACCAGGCGGCCGTTGGGGGTTGCCCCACGGCGCTCCTTCGTTTCCGGCGGCGGGCCTGACACCTCCGGTCCCCGGCTCGCTTCGATGATCAACGGTCGCGGACTAATGAGCGCGGCCACCTCTGCATCGCTGAATTCGCGCAGCAGTCCCCAGAGGTCTCGGTAAATGGGCTCCTGCCACAGCCGCTCGCGCGGCTGAAAGTATCCGCTGATGAGGGCCGCCTGGATGCGGAAATCGAGCGCCGCGCTGTAAAGCGCCAGCAGCCCGCCCTCGCCGTAGCCCGCCACCGCGATAGGAGCCGGGCGGGCGGCGTTTTCCCGCGCGAACCAGTCCACTGCCGCCAGCACCTTTTGCACCTCGTAGCCGATGATGTGCCGGCCGACTTCGAACGCCATGCGGTAGAGAAACTCGCGGTGCGGCTGGTTGGTCATGCGAATGCCGGGGATGCCCGACCAGGTGTCCTTTCGGTCAATGAGCGTCGGGACCAGGACCTGGCAGCCGCTTTCGGCGAGCCGCCGCGCGAACTGCGCCGCCGGATCGAGGCCGGGGCCAAGCCCCGCCAGCATTTCCGGGGACCAGTCGGCGTCAGGAACAGCGACAATCCGGGCCACAGGCGGGGGGTCCGGCTCTAGCAGCAGGCCCTCGCCGTTCACTCCGGCAAAAACCCCCCAGCGGACTGAGAACACCCTGTAGCCGGCTCCAGCGGCAAGCTGCGCCGGCCGGGCCGTCGTGGCATCCAACTCCAGCGCCGTTACGGGAAGGCGCGCATCCACCGCCCCGATGATCCTGCGCAAGCGCTCGCGGTTGGGCGCGACCGAGTGCTGATAAGCCTCTGGTGAGCGGTAATCCGGCTTCCAAAACCGTTGGCGGCCGGCGGCCACCGCCGCCGTCTCGCGGTCCAGAAAGGCATGGATTCCGTCCACCATCCGCGCCGCCAGGTCACCCCCGGCTGTTAGCGGCGCAGTGCCCGGGAGCGTTGCTTGCCCAACCAGCGGCGGACACAGGACCGCCCACCAGGCAACAGCCAGCAGGAAGCGGGGCTGCACACGACCATCTGCCATAGGTTTCGCTCTCGAACCTCGCCCGCGAGCCTGAAATTTGAAGCCTGAAGCCTAGTACCGTGACCGCCTGATTTCTACCCGATGACGCCCTCTATCCGTGTGTGCGCGTAGTCTTCACGACCGTACTCAAGGGAAGAAACTAGGCGGTCACGGCACTAGAGCCTCTGGCGGAGACGCTGTAGCCGATGGCCGGCCTCATCCAGCGTCTCGTCACGTTTGCAGAAGCAGAAGCGCACCTGCTGGCGGCCGTCGGCCGGGTCATGGTAGAAGCTGGAGCCGGGAACCACCGCCACGCCGATGTCGCGCACCAAGTATTGGGCAAACTCGACGTCGCTGGGAAAGCCGAACCGCCGGATGTCAGTCATGATGTAGTAGGCGCCGTCGGGTCGGTAGCAGAGGAAGCCGGCGGCTTCCAGTTGTGCCAGCAGGCGGTCGCGCCGGGCGCGGTACTCGGCTGCCAGCCGCTCGTAGTAGTCGCCCGGCAACGCGCAGGCCACCACCCCGGCTTGCTGCAACGGCGCAGCCGCCCCCACGGTGAGGAAGTCGTGCACCTTGCGGATGGCCGCCGTCAGCGGCGGCGCGGCGATGGCCCAGCCCACACG
>CAYVGN010000023.1:0-14819 GCA_964451215.1 uncultured Acidobacteriota bacterium | reverse complement strand
AGCCCTTGACAGCCGCCGGCGTCGTTAGAGACGGAATGACAGCATCCGCTTCCCATCGCTCCTGACAGGCAATTTTGCAGGTACCTCTACTGTCTACTGGCTGCTGGTTCTTGAGGCGGGTTTTCCCAGTTCCACCACGATTTCCCTGGCAGCCTGGCGGGCCCGCTCGATCGCGCCCGGCTCGAAGCTGATGGCGCCGACCCGGGCGTGTCCCCCGCCGCCGTAGCGCTCGCAGATGGTTGCCAGGTTGTGCATGCGCGACTGCGTATTCCAGGGGTTCGAACCGACCGAGATCTTGGTGCGGAACGAGGAGGGGCTGATGCTGACGCTGTAAACGCTCTGCGGGTACAGGTAGTAGGGGATGAACTTGCTGTAGCCTTCCAGGTCCACTCCGCTCAGATCGAAGAACACCACGCCGCCCTCGCAGTGCGACCGCTGCCGGATCAGCTCCATGGACTCCAGGTGGCGCTCGTAGAGGGGGCGGAACAGCGCCGCGATCTCCGGCATCTGCATGATCTCCCTGAGGCTCTTGCCGGCCAGCAGCGGGATCAGCCCAGGCAGCAGCTCGTGGTCGGGCCCGGCCTCGATGACCAGCGTCAACTGGGTGGCCGGCACTTCCATCTTCACCGCCGTAGCGGCGTCCGGATACTGCGCCCCGTCAATGATGTCGGCCCACTCGATCAGTTCCGCCAGATCGGGCGCCTCGAAGCCAAACCGCTCGCGGGTGATGGCCGCCACGAACTTGGTGCACGACTTGTAGTCCGGGCCGTAGAACTTCTTCCCGCTCCGGTCCTGCTGGAAGTGCAGCGCGTCCTCCGGCGTCAGGAACGCGCTCTGGTGATGGTCGAACCACCAGCTCAACCTGGAGGAACTGGAGTACTTGAAGTCCACGATGGCGTTCTCGTCGCCGTCGAACTCGGCTTCATCGAAGAGCTGGGAAGCGCGATGGGCCAGCCCGGTGTAAACAAATTCGGTCTCCGGACAGATCTTGGCGCGGTAAAAGCGGCTGAAGACCGCGGCCGAAGCGGCGCCGTCGAAACAGCGATCGTGGAAGAAAACCCTTAGCCTCATGGGCCGTATGCTCCTGGCGGAGCTGCCTTCCACGGGCGCGCTGCCCGTAGAAAAGTAAACAAGAATAAGGCATTCCGGGATGCGCTTCAACCCCCGACCGGGGAGTCAGGGAGTCGGCGCAATCCTTCGGCCGCGGCATTGAGGCCCACGGGCAGGGTAAAGCTCGCCCCCGAGCAATCGCGTTGCAGGCAGCCAGGCGGGGGCAATCAGTCTAAGAGCCCTGGGCTTTGCCCACCTGCTGTTCGGCCAGATCGCCGATGACCGGCAACTTCCACCGGCGCTCCTGGTAGGCTTGCACCATCAGCACAATCCAGACGATGAATGCGGCCAGCAAGAAGAAGGGGTAGAGGATCCACCCCAGCAGGGGCACGATTCCCAGCACCACGGCGATGACCACCACGACCACGTTGAAGAAGATTGATTGGAACGCGTGGAAGCGGATGAAGGGATCGCGGCTGTAAGGCTCCAGCACCAGGAACAGGACGCCGGTGATGACGCCCAGGATGTAGCAGAGCATTCCGGCAACATTCCGGGTGACGCCCCCCGCGGCCGGCGGCGCGCCGGTCGCTTGAGGCGGGGGCGCCGGTCCGCCGGGCGTCTGGGCACCCACTTCACGGCCGCACTGGGGGCAGAAGCGGACGCCCTCGGCGACCGCCGCTCCGCAATTCGTACAAAACGCCATAGCACCTCCTTGTGGACATCGGTCTAGCCCTGCCAACCCGCACGCCGCCGGCTTCCCGCCGGCACTTCGCTGGTCTTGTGCAACAACTCACGGCGAGCCGCGCTAAAGCCCGCCCCTACGACCACGCGCGGAAGACCGACAAACTCTTGCCGATCTTGAAGCCCTAAGCGACTAGTACCGTGACCAGCAAGTTTCGAGGTTTTGCAGAGCCAGCCAGTCACGGAAAGCGCGACCGGGGAGGCATCCCCCAGAGCCGCAAAACTAGCTGGTCACGGCACTAAGCACCGCCTCCCCGAGCGCGCTGGGCCATCTCGCCGGTGTGCTCGGCGATGCGAAACACGACGATGATCAATTCCAGCAACACCCGCGCATAGACCACGGTGATCAGGCAGAACAGCGGCGCGCCGATCAGCAGCGTGAGTATGCCGAAAACGGTCGAGGCGGCAAAAGCCGTAACGATCCAGAACAAAGACAGCAGCCCCGCGACCAGAAAGGCAAGCCCGTAGAGAACCTTGATGATCTTGGCGGTCACGAAGGTCGTGAAGGAGAAATCCAACAGTGATGCGAAGAACCCAGCCGCTGCCGAGGTCGGCTGCGCCGCGGGCGCAGCCGCGCCTGCGGCGGCGACCTCACGGCCGCATTGCGGGCAAAAGCGAGTCCCGTCGGGCACTGTTGCCCCACACTTGCTGCAGAACGCCATAAGCGCCTCCTCGCTGGCAGGCTTTAGCTTGGCATCAGGCTAAAGGCCGCGCCATGCACACGCAGAAGCTAACACAGAATGGCAACCGAACAAATGCCAAGCGGAGGTAGCGCAAGCTTCCCGAAAGGAAACGAAATGGAACAACAGTTCTAGTACTTTCCGCCTACTCCGGCCAGGGCGTCCCTGTAATTCCTTTGAAATCTTAGAGAAAGGCGTCGTTCCCAAATTGGATAGGGAGTTGCTAAGTAGTCACCCGGCTGCAAGCGGTCTTGGCCCGCTTCAGCTTTCAGGAAAGGTAGTGAGAAGTGCAAACTGCGATTACCCCCAGTGAGATTGGTCCGAAGGCCCCCAGCGGGCGCTTTGTCCAGTTGGCGGGACTCATCTCGGAGCTGAGCGGAATCTGGTCCAACGACTCCGACTTCCGCGCCAGCCTCGAAGTGATTTGCCGCTTCGGGCGCCGCATGCTGGAAGCCGACGGCGCCTGCGTGCTGGTCAGCGAAGGTGAGCGGCTGCGGGTGGTAGCGGCCAGCGGCGACGGGGCGGCGCAATGGGAAGACCGGCTGCTGGCGCCATCGGAGTTGGCGCCGGCGGTGGCTCGCGCAATCCAGTTCCAGCGGCCCGAGACCGCCAGCGCGGCCGGTGACGGCCTCCTGTTCGGCGACCAGGCGCTGCTGGCCGAGCCCATCCTGACCGGAGAGCGGGCCCTGGGCGCGGTGGTGTTCTTGCGCGCCAGCACCCGGCGGCCCTTCGTCTCCGCCGATGAGGAGCAAGGGGCGCTGCTGGCCGGCCAGGCCTCCTTCGCCTACCGCATGCGCCGCCGCACCCACGAACTGGAGCTGATCTACGAGGTCACCCGGCGCATCAACTCCACCCTGAAGCTGGAGGAGGTGCTGGAGTCCATCTACCAGGGCATCAGCCGCATCCTGCCCACCGACAACTTCTACATCGCCTTCTACGACCAGGAGAGCAACCAGATCCGCTTCGAGGTGGAGGTCGAGGGCCGCCAGCGGCTGGCCAAGCGCAGCCGGCCGCACGCCCAGGGGCTGACCGAATACCTGCTGGCCACGCGCCGGCCCCTGCTGATCAACCACAACTTCCTGGCCACCTGCGAGGCCCTGGGCATCCGCTTCGGCGGGCGGGCCGCCTGCTGCTGGATGGGGGCGCCCATGGTGTTCCGCGACCAGGCAGTGGGCGTCATCGCCCTGCAGAGCTACGAGCAGGAGGGGCTGTTTGACCAGGACCACGTCTGCGTGCTGGAGAACGTGGCCAGCCAGGCGGCGGTGGCCATCGAGAACGCCCGCCTCTACCAGCAGGCTTGCGCCTCCTTCCAGCAGTTGCAGGCCACGCAGCAGTTGCTGCTGCAGTCGGAGAAGTTGGCGGCGGTCGGCCAGCTCATCAGCGGCATTGCCCACGAGCTGAACAACCCGCTGACCGGCGTCGTGGGCTGGACCCAGTACCTGATGAACCAGCCCCTGGGCGAGCGCGTCCGCCGCCACCTGACCACCATCAACGAGCAGGCCCAGCGCGCTTCCAAGATCGTCCAGAACCTGCTCACCTTCTCCCGCCAGCACAAGCCCGAACAGTGCCCGGTCGAGATCAACGACATCCTGGAGAGCACGCTGGCCCTGCGCGCCTACGAGCTCCGCGTCAACAACATCGGCGTGCGCCGGGCCCTCGCCGAAGACCTGCCGCTGATCTTCGCCGACCCGCACCAGCTCCAGCAGGTGATCTTGAACCTGATCATCAACGCCGAGCAGGCCATCCTGTCGGTGCGCCGCTCCGGCACCATCAGCATCGCCACCCAGGCGTCGGGTCGCTCCGTCCGCGTTACCGTGGCCGACGACGGCCCGGGCATCCCGCCGGAACTGCTGGAGCAGATCTTCGACCCGTTCTTCACCACCAAGCCCATCGGCCAGGGCACCGGGCTGGGGCTCAGCATCTCCTTCGGCATCGTCCAGGAGCACGGGGGGCGCATCTGGGCCCAGAGCGAGCCGGGTGGTGGAGCGCGCTTCCTGCTGGAGTTGCCGGTCACCGAGGCTCGCGCGGCCCAGAAGGGGCAGGAGGCGAGCGCCACGACCGTCTCCCCGGCCGCCAGGAAGATTCTGATCGTGGACGACGAGGAAAGCGTGCGGGAACTGCTGCAGGCGGTGCTGGAAGACGAGCCAGTGGTCATCGAGACGGCGGCCACCGGGGAAGAGGCCTTGGGCAAGGCCACTCGCGCCTGGTTCGACCTGATCGTGACCGACTTGAAGATGCCCGGCCTCAGCGGCGCTCAGTTCTGTGAGAAGCTGCGGGCCACCCAGCCGGCCCCCACCCCGCAGTTCCTCTTCGTGACCGGCGACGTGCTCTCCGCGGAAACCCAGCAGTTCCTGCAGTCCACCCGTTCGCTCTGCATGCTGAAGCCGTTCGACATCACCCAGGCGCGGCGCACGATCCTGAACGCGCTCAACGACACCCAGGCCCGCGGGAACGCGCTCAACGACACCCAGGCCCGCGGCAAAGGGATGCTGAGTGCTGAGTGTTTCCCCTGAGTTCGGCTGTCAACCAGTCCCGCTAGTGCCGTGTCCCACAAGTCCTGCCCCGCAGCCGGTGGCGGAAACCCGCTCCTGATGCGGCTTTCGTGGCCGCAGGGGTGAGGTGGAATTAATGGGAGACGGCACTAGCGGGGCGGGCTCTTGCCCAGCAGCTTGCCGACGGCGGCCTCAACGGAGTTCTTTCAAGGTTGTTCTCCCAGCAACGATTCTATCCGCTTTTCAACCTGCTCGAGTTCCTTGCCCCCGACGTGGGAAAGACGAACCATGCCGGCCCGATCAATCAGAACGGTGTGAGGAATGGGTGACACGCCGTAGTCCATTTGGGTGCGCTTTTCCGGATCAATGGCCACCGGCCAGGGCAGCTTGTGCTTGTCCAGAAAGGCCACGATGTCATCCCGGGTCTGGCTGGAGTAATCGGTGACGCCGATGATCACCAGGCCGCGGGCGCCGTAAGTTTCCAGCCACTGGCGCATCTTGGGAAACTGGGCGATGCACGGCTTGCACCAGGTGGCCCAGAAGTCCAGCAGTACCACCTTGCCCTTGAGCTGCTCGAGAGAAAGCGGCGAACCGCCCAGCCATTCCTGGGTTGGGAGAGCCGGGGCGGGCTTGTCCAGCAGGGCCGCGGGGTCGACCTTGTAGGTGTGCACGGCGGGGGCGAGTTTCGGGTCCCAGGCCAGAGTGGCGGCGTCCAGGGTCCACGGGGCGAGCGGCGGGTCGCCGGTGAAGACCAGTTGCAGTTGCTTCTTGCCGCTGGTGAATCTGCCCAGCGCGAAATCCTGGACGTTGCGGGCCACGGTCGCGGCCCGCCATCCGGACGCCGCGCGCTGGTAAACGCGGACGTCGCCGCCCAGGCTGTTCCGCCGTTCTCCGTGGGCGATGATCTCCTTCACCCCATCGCCGTCCAGGTCGGCCAGGACGAGGTCCCGGACGCGGGTGTGTTCAGGAACGTCCTCCAGCAGGTTGTACTCCCACCTGCCGCGGCGGAACTGGAGCAGAGCGATGCGGGCGCGGGCGATCCTGCCGTAGTCCTGGTGCCAGCCGTCGCCGGCAACCACGGTGGGCGCCTCCTTCGCCGACAACCGCGCGACGGCCAGGCTGGAGACGCCGCGGTAGACCGGCAACGGGAGCCGCTCGCTACCGTCGAGAATGAAGGCGTCGCCGATGGCCCCGAGCTCCTCGCCGTACGGCCGGCCCACCAGGATCATCGGGCGGCCCTTGGCGAAGATGTCACCGGCGGCTACGCTCATGCCCATGCGCACCCGGGGCAGGTTTTCCACGGTCCAGTTGCGGCCCTGGCGCCGGGCCACCCGCAGGTCCACTTGATACTTCGAGGCGAAGCAAGCGAAGAGGATTTCCGGGCGGCGGTCGCCGTCCAGGTCCAGCACCTCCAGCGTGGTGAACTGCGGGCGCTCGGTGACCTGGCGGTAGATCTCCTGCGGCGTCCAGCCGTCCTTCGCCAGGGGCCGGAACAGGAGCAGGCGCGCGTCGGTCTGCGGGCCTTCCTTGGGGTTGTACCCGCGGAGGCCCTCGCCCACCAGCAACTCGCCGCGACCGTCTCTGTCTACGTCCGCCACTTTCATGATCGTGGGAAAGTGCTCGAGCGTGTGCGAAGTCAGCTTCTTCGGCGGGTCGGAAGCCAGGCTGGTAACCACCAGCTGCTTGCTTTCGCTGTCCCAGGCAATGACCTCGGCCCGCCCGTCGCCGTCCAGATCGCCGGCCGCGAGGCGCTGGATCAGCAGGGGCTTGCGGGGCGGAGTTTGCGAAGCCACCGAGGCACAGAGGGCACAGAGAAGAAAAACAGTCAGAAAGTCGAAGGATTTCTCTGTGCTCTCTGTGCCTCCGTGGTGGGAAAAAAACCGCATCAGAAACTCACCCTCCCGGAAACCTGGATGCTGCGCGATCCGGCCGAGCTGATCACCCCGAACTGGGTGCTGGAAGTGCTCAGAGCCGGCACGCTGAACTGGGGGTTATTGAAGGCGTTGAAGAACTCGGCCCGCAGCTCGAAGTTGACGCGTTCGCTGATGGGCGTGCGCTTGAAGAGGCCCAGGTTCACGTTGTAGGTCAAGGGCGCGCGCAGGGCTCCCAGAGGCAGGGCGCCGAGCGATCCGGCGGGCGGATCTTGGAGCCGGGTCAAGTCAGCATCCGAACGGGTCACCAGGCCGGTGGGCCCAAAGGTGGGGCGGAACAGGCCGGAAGCGGGATTCAGCAAGAACACGCCGCCACCGGTGCGATAGATGCCCACGGCGCCCTGGAGCTGCTCGAAGGACATGCTCGCCGGCAGCACGATGGTGGTCAACCCGGTGCGCTGGTTGAAGGTGCCCAGGCCGGAGGTGATGCTCAGGGCCGAGGCTGCGCTGATACGCGTGATGGTGGAGATGTTCCAGCCTTCCACGAAGCGGCGCAGCGCTTCGGGAGCGTTGTTGAGCCACCGGTGTCCCTTGCCGAAGGGCAGCTCGTAAATAGCGTTCAGGTTGAAGACGTGGGTGATGTCCTGGCTGGCGCGGCGCTTGTCCAGGCGAAAGTTGCGCAGCGTGGTTAGCGGCGAGATCTCGCTGGTGCTGCCTTCAAAATCGGTCAGCATCTTGCTCCAGGTGTAATTCGCCGAGAGGAAGGGGCCGCGGGCAAAGCGCCGGCGCAACTCCAGTTGGAGGGCGTTGTAGGTGGAGAACGAGCCGTTGTCAATGAGGTAGGCCGAGTTGGCGTGCGGATTCACCACCAGCAAGTTGGCCGGCAGCGTGGCCAGCCCGGGATAGCTGCCGGGCGTCAGGCGCAGAGAGTTGGCGAACACGCCGGCCTGTCCGGAATCAATGTTGGAGATGAAGGTGGAGTTGCGGTGGAAGGCGGTGTTGCTCCCGCCGAAGATGGCGTCGAGCACGGGTAGGTTCTGCTGGCCGGGGCGGCCCAGGTTGGCGAAGCTGATGACCCCGGCGGCCCGGTTGATGCCCAGGTTGGCGGCGGCCCGCTGGAAGTCGGCCAGGAATCCGTTCTCCACGATGTTCACTTCGTTCAAGTCCACGCCGCGGATCAGCTTGACCCCGTGGTTGGCCACGTAGCGGGCCTCGGCCACCACACCCCACCACAGCGCGCGCTCCACCCCCAGCGACCATTGCTGGACGTAGGGCGTCCGCAAGTTGGGGTTGAAGGCCGCCACGTTGGCCGTGTTGCTGAGCGCGAAGAGCGCCTGTTGCGAAACTGGCACCTGGAACTGAGGCACGGTGAGCGGGACGCCGTTGGCCGGCAGCACCCCGGTGTAAGTCGAGTTGGTGGAGGTGACCTGGAGGCCGCGGTTCTGGTCCGCGGCGTTGGTGTACAGGGTGAGCGCCTCGAGCGTGTAACTGACAGCATAGCCCGCGCGCAACGAGGTGCGCCCGTTGCCGAAGACATCCCAGGCCAGGCCCATGGAAGGGGCGAAGTTGTTGCCATCGCGGCTGTAAAGGGGTGGCTTGCCCTCGACGCCGCCGAAGTCGAGCGTGGTGGCCGAACCTGAGAGCCGCCCAGGAGCGAAAAGGTTCCCCGAGCCGGAGGGTCCCCAAAGGCCGTTCACGCCACCCACCGGGAACAGCGCTGCGCCCTTGGCGTAGAAGGGTACGCCCTGATACTCCCAACGCAAGCCGGCGGTGAGGGTCAGGCGCGCGGTGGTCCGCCAGCGGTCGGTGGCGTGCAGCGCCGCCAGGCGCTGTTTCACGTGCCGCTCGAATGGCTGCGCCACCAGGCCCGAGGACGGCGAAACCACGTTGAAGGTTTGAGTGGCGTTCGAGACCAGGCCCACCAGGTTGGCGTAGAGCGCCTCGGCGCTGGCCCGCACCGCGGCGGTGGAAGCGGGCATCTCCGTCGCATCAACCCCGCTGGGGTTCAGCGCCGTCGCCCCCAGGTTCACCCGCTGGATAATGCCGGTCTCGCTGATGTTGCGCCCGCGGATAAACCGCGCCTCCCCGCCCAGGCTGATGCTGTGCCGCCCACGGGCGACGAACACCGTGTCGTTCACTTCCTTGCTGGGCGAGTCGTTGAAGTAGCCGTCCGCCAGGTTCTCCGGGTTGGTGATGCCGCCGGCGAATGATACCCGGAAAGGCAGCACCTCGGCGCGCGGGTAGCTCCGTCGGAAGGGCTCGATCTTGAAGCCGAAGCGGCCGGTGTTGGTGATCCGCGGGGAGAGCAGCGAGTGCAGCGCCAGCGTACCGGTCTGCCGGCGCGTGAATTGACTGGCCCCCGGCAACTCCGGGAACAGGATGGCAAACGGGCCGCTGAAAGAAGCGTTGTGGTTGTAAGTGAGTTCCAGGTTGTGCCGGTCGTTCAAGCGGTGGGTGATCTTTGCGGTGTGGCGGTTGAGGTTGTTCTGCGAGCCGGTGTTAAAGCGGTAGCCGCCGATGTTCAGGCCGTCCCCCACGTCAAAGTTGTTGGGCAGCGGCGTGCGGGAGAGCAACTGGCGGGCGATGGAGTTGATCGTGGAGATGTTGCCGATCTGGAGCAGGTTCACCTCGCGTTGCTGGCCATCGGTCCCCACGTAACGGAAACGGCCCTGGCGCGCTGATTCCGTCAGCACCTGCGGGTTGCCGACCACCGTGGAGGGTTGCCGGCGGAAGTCCACCGCGAAGAACCAGAAGGTGCGGTTGCGGCCGTCGTACAGCGGCGGAATCCAGACCGGGCCGCTGGCGTACAAGCCCGCCGAATTGACGTGCCCGGGCGACTTGCGGATGCCGCTCCGGTTGTTGAAGAAAGTGTTGGCGTCCAGGGCGCTGTTGGTGTGGTACCAGTAAGCGCTGCCGTGCAGTTCGTTGGTCCCCGACGGGGTGACAACGCGGACCTGGGCCACCCCGAATCCCCCTCCCGCCCCGATCGAGTTGGAGGAAATGCTGATCTCCTCGGTGTTCTCGGTATAGATGTTGGTGTTGACGCCGTAGGCGTAGCGGTTGAAGTGGTCGGCGACGTTGATACCGTCCTGGGTGATATTGGTGGAGGTGCCGCGGGTGCCGTTGGTGGCCGGGGAGTTGATCCCCGCCATGGTGTTCACAATCAGGAAGGGATTGCGCACCATGGGCAGGCTGATCAGCTGCTGGCGGGTCAGGCTGGTGGTGATCTCCGCGCTGGTGACATTGACGTCGGCCTGGGCATCGGAGGCCCGCACGGTGACCGTTTCAGCCACCTGGCTGAGTTCCAGCTTCAGGTCCAGGTGCGAGGGCCGGCCGACCTCCACCACCACCGGCGAGACCTGAATGCGCTTGAACCCCGGTTTCTCGACGATCACCGCGTAGCGCCCCGGCGGCAACACGGGAATCTCAAACACTCCGATGGCGTTGGTGCCGGCCGAAAAGGGTGCACTGGTTTCCAGGTTCTTCACGCTCACCGCCACCCCGGGAACCGGCAGCCCCTGCGGATCCTTGACCGAGCCGGTCAAGCTTCCGTAAGTCTGGGCAATGAGGGTTAAGGCAAACAGGAAACAAACCACAGACACGCAGAGACGCAAAGATCTACCTGGAAGCCTCATGGAACAGTTCCTCAAGGAGGGGCACGCTGTGCTTGTCAATGATCAGCGTCACCGGCATGCCCATCTGCCCCTGCTTAACGCGAACTCCGTCTCGCCAAACGGGATCAGCTAGGCCAGTTCGTCTTCCAGTTTCTCGGTCTTGAAGCTCAGGCCTGTTTTGGGCACGAGCATGCCCGCCGCCAAGTCACCCCGATCACCTGCAATGCGTGCGGGCGGCACCTGCGGGCCGCCTGGTTCAGGTAGAGGTGACTTTCCTGGCAGGGCCGTCAACCCGAGGTGAAGAATTTGACCAACATGACTTTACAACGCAGGGCGGCCAAGGTCAACGGCCCGCGGCAAAGGGATGCTGAGTGCTGAGTGTTTCTCCTGACGTTCGGCTGTCAACCAGTCCCGCTAGTGCCGTGTCCCACAAGTCCTGCCCCGCAGCCGGTGGCAGAAACCCGCTCCTGATGCGGCTTTCGTGGCCGCACGGGTGAGGTGGAATTAATGGGAGACGGCACTAGCGGGGCTGGCTCTTGCCCAGCAGCTTGCCCACGGCCGCCTCAACGGCTTCCGCCTCCGTCTCGCCCACGAAACGGGCTGCCAGCCGCCCTTGCGCATCGTAGAGGAACAGCGCCGGCAGTGCGCCGCTCCAGGAGCGGTCCACGGAGTTGATGAAAGCGTTGTCGTCCCGCGTTCTCTTGTAGTAGGCGGGGAGAGGGACGCGCTGAGAACGCAGGAACTGCTCCGCCCGCGGCAGATCGTTCTCTTCGTCGGCGGAGATGGTAAGCAGGCGCAGCCCGGCGGCCCGGTGCTTTCCGGCCAGCCTCACCAAAGCCGGCATTTCCTGCCGGCACGGCTCGCACCAGGTGGCCCAGAAATCCACCAGCACAACCTTGCCCGCGTGGCTGCGCAACAGCTTCCGGTAGCCGGCTTCATCCACGGGCTCCAGCGCCGTCCTCGGCGCCGCCAGCGCCTGGAAATCGCCCGCACAGACACAGAGGACACAGAGAAGAGCAAACTTCCTCACCTCTGTCCTGCCACCCCTCTGCGCCCCTGCGGCAACAACCCGGCTCACGGTTTCTTGACGCGCTTGATGGTGCAGCCGAAGGCCTTGGTTTCTTGGACAGGGACGTCCTTGCCCGCCAGCAGCGCCTCCAGCGCATTGCGCAGGTCCGACACCGTCACCTTCTCCGGTTGCCGGCTGTCGTCAATGCGCCCGTGGTAACGCATCACCCAGCCGGTGTCGAACACGTAGACCTCGGGCGTGAACGAGGCGCCGAACAGGTCGGCGACCACGTTGTTCTCGTCCTTGTAGACGGTGAAGCCGAAACCGTTCTTGGCGGCGTGCTCGGCGACCTCGGGGATGGGTTCCTGGCGGTTGGAGTTAATGCCGATGAACTTGATGCCCTTGGCCGAGTATTCCCGGTCCAGCGCCGCCATCCGCGGGTTGTAGTCATTGGAAATCGGGCACTGGGTGGCGATGAACATCACCACGGTGGCCTTGCTGCCCCGGCCTAAGTCATAGAACTGGAAGGACTGCCCCTTCAGGTCGCGCAGCGCGAAGTTGTCCACCTTGCCGCCCAGCTTGAAGGTGGGCGGCGGCGGCCCCGGGTTCTGCGCAAAGTAGGCTACCCGAAGCCCAAAGAACAACACCGCGAACAGCAGAGCCCCAACCGCAATCCAGCGCTTCATGGCAAACCTCCATCACGAGCAATTTGCAGCACAATGCGGGAACTGTGAATGATACCACAGGTTCCGACGGCAGCCCCGCGCCGCGCAATGCAGTCGAGTGCCTGCCGCAGCACGACTCGGTTAACGGCGCGCTGTCCGCTGTCGCGCTCTCGAACACGGACGGGATCGCTCAGTAGAAGGAGGACCTGTGGGAGACAAGACGATTTTCGACGCCAATCGCGAGGTTCAGCTTCAACTGCTCTCACCGGAGGGAACCAAGTCGCTTCGCGTGCGGTTCCCAACCGACGAGGACGTGATCGAGCACCGGCGGGGCTTCGCCCGCATCCCGGACCTGCCGTACAACCGCCAGGAGCTGACGGTGAACCTAGCGCCGGCCAGCACGCTCTACCAGAAGCCCGTGCAGGCGACCGAGGGTTACGGCGGCGCGGTGCCGATCATCCACCAGGCCGTAGCGATTAAGGCCGCTATCGGCGCGCTGGAGGCCAGCTTCCAGGAGGATCGAGAGGCAAATTTTTAGGCGGCGGGGAGTGGCCCGAGCGGCCCTCCCTGCGCTTCTTGGTCCACTCGAGCCTGCGCCGAGCGGAGCTTTGCGACCCGAAGCTCTGCCCGCATTCGCCCGACGAAGGCGGTCGGTGTGACCACTGCCCGCTGGACCGGCTTGATGCGGCCCAGTCCTCCGAAGCTGGGCAACTGCTTCGCCGCGCTTTGGACCTCCAATATGCGCTCAAAGCGGGGGTGACCGTCACTCTTGGGGAAGTCGCTGCTGGCGAGTTCTGGGCCCTGCCAATCATCCAGGAGGCGCGACACAGCGAAACTCATCCGAGATAGCCGCGCCAGAAGGGCCGCTATGCGTAAAGATAGACGATCTTGACCAGCGAAGAGCGGTAGATGGACCTGCTCGGCTTCTCCGTCGTGATGAACTCGTCGGCCTTCAGCAAGTGTGCGGCGGCAAGGTGGAGTCCATCCATCGCTCCGACGCCAGATCGGGCGCATTCCCTACTAGTGCCGTGACCAGCTAGTTTTGCGGCTCTGGGGGATGCCTCCCCGGTCGCGCTTTCCGTGACTGGCTGGCTCTGCAAAACCTCGAAACTTGCTGGTCACGGTACTAGCCAACCGCAGGATGGAATCGAGGTCGGTGAACATCACCGCTCGCCGAAAGTACTTCTCGTAGAAGCGATACTCACCGCGTCTCCTGTTGAACAGAGCCTTTGGCGATACCTCGTGCTTCACGAACGGGCTGCTCAGGAACAGCCGGTTCGGGTCTTCCAGTACCTGCAACGCCGGCTCCTTAAGTGGTGCTTCGCCGTTGAACGCGCAGATTAGAGCCCCGCTATCGAGAAAGGTTCTGACCGGGTCTTGGGGCACTATCTCAGACCCCGGCGCTCCGCGATCTCGCGCTCGAGTTCCCTCCGATTGAGGAGCTTGCCCCCTGAAGCGGCGTATTCCTCAGCCAGCTTGCGGAGTTCCCTGCCGAGTTTGGAAATGGCCCCTCGGTCGGGACGACTGTTCTTTGCGGCCTTTGCCTTCCGGGTCCCTTTCATGACTACATTGTAGCCCAATTCTTGATGCCCGCCGACAACCCTCCAGCTCGTTATCCAGGTCGAGGCCGACAAGGCCAACAACCCGATCAAGAGCGTCAACGCCAGCCTGTCCACCTTGGAGCCAACTGCTGTCTCGGCCGCCAGCGGTGCGTCGCACAGCGTCGGCGGCATGACGGCGAGCATAGCCAAAGGCGCTGCCGCCGGGACTCTGCTGGCCCGCGCCTTTGAGAAGGTGGTGGGGTGGGTCAAAGAATACACGCTCGAGGCAGCGAAGCTGGCGGCGCGCAACGTGGTGGAGCTGCGGGTCAGAGAGGTTCCCAAACGAGGGGTCACGGCCGGCAGCAGCCGAGCGCGCCACGTCCTGGCCGCGCTGGGCATCCAGGAGCGAGAACCGCCGGGCCAGCAAGCCGAGGGGGCCACCTAATGACAAATCGAGGGTGCTGCCCCTGCATTTTCAACAGGAGACAGGCGGCCCGGACTGAAGCCGGGCCCTACGAGGCGGCCCGGACTGAAGCCGGGCCCTACGAGCCGGGCCCTACTTTTTGATGGGGACGACGCGGGGGGCGCCCACGCGCACCAGGGCGCTCCGGATGCGCTCATCGTCCTTGGGGGTGCGGGTGAGCCACTGGTGCCGCACAAACTCCACGAACTCCTGCATCTGGCGCTCCATCTCCAGCATCTTTTCCCGCATATTGAGGATGATGTCCACGCCAGCCAGATTCACCCCCATGTCGCGCGTCAGCGCCAGGATCACATCTAACCGCTCCAGGTCTTGCTCCGTGTAGAGACGGGTGTTGCCCTCGGTGCGGGAGGGCTTCAGCAGCCCCTCACGCTCATAGAGGCGCAGCGTCTGGGGGTGGATGTTGTACTGCTGGGCCACCGCCGAGATCATGTAAGCAGCACGATTGCGTCTGCGTCGCGGCATAGTCAGGTGCCAGGTACAAGGTGACAGATCGGAGGCGAACCACGACCACCATCTGCCTGCTGCAGCCTAAGGCCCGGCGGCGGCCAGGATTTCGGCGCGGGGGTCCTCGGGGTTCAGGCGCGCCAGTTCGCGCAGTATTTCCTTGGACCGCTCGTCCATGACGCGGGGGACGCGCACCTGCACCTCCACGTATTGGTCGCCGCGGCGACC
>CAYVGN010000022.1:0-14893 GCA_964451215.1 uncultured Acidobacteriota bacterium | reverse complement strand
CCAGGGAGGTGGAGCTGTCCTGGTTGAACATCCCGCGCTCGATGCAGGCCTGTCGGGTGTAGCTGCACGACAGGAAGCAATCGGTGCCGCTCTGGAACCGACCCCGGCCGCCGGCCACGTCTGGGGAATACCCGCAGGGATAGAAGGGGGAATTGGGATCGGTGGCGGCCGCGACCCGCTGGGCCGCGGTTGCCGGGAACGACCAGGGGCAGCGGCGCTGGATTTTCACCGGCGGCAGCATTACCCGCTGCAGGTTCATCCGGTTCAGTGCCGTGACCTTCAGCTCAAGGTCGGATACCTCCTCGGGTGGGTTGCAGTAGCCGGAGAAAACCACCAGCGAATCGGAACTCGCTTCCTGCAATGCCAGGTCGTAGAAGACGAAGGTAGCGAGCAGCAGGGCTCCCTTGAAGCCTTTGCTCTGCTCCAACTGTGACATCTGGCTGTCGGCGTTGGCCAGGACCAGCGTCAGGCGCGGGATCTGGTCCGTTCCCTGCTCGTTCATCGCCTGGATTTCGAAGAAATTGTGCCGGAGGATGCGGGCCTCGTAGGTGGCGCCGCCATGGCTCACGCCGTGGGTTGCCCAGTGACGCACCTCGCCGTCGCCGAACGTGACGACCACGAGCAGCAGCGGCGTCTGCGCCTGCGCCTGCTCCTTGATGGCGGCAATCGTTTCCATCGGATAGAACAAGCCCCAGCTTTACCCAGGCTGCGCAGAGGCTCCGAAAGCGGCGAAATCCGCGCACCGCCCTGTGCACCCCTGCGGCTCAGACGAATTCGATGATAGACAGCCGGATGTCGGAGTGACCGTAACCGCTGATGCACTGGGCGAAGGTGTCATCCGCCAAGCGGCAGCGCGGATGCAGGCCGGAGGCGTTCGTGGTGCGGACGTAGGCCCCCGGCCCGGCCATGGACATCAATTGCGCGCCGAAGACCTGCGCCGAAGCCAGCGCCGGCAACGCAAGCCGGAAGCCCACCCGCTGGCTGGCGTTCCCGATGCTGAACGCGGCGGCCACGGCAAACCGCTGCCAGGCGGCGCCGGGGGTAACTGCCGTGCCGTACTCCTCGCCGGCGCCGTCCGTCAGCGTGAGCTGAATTTCATTGCCCCCGGTCTCTTTAAGCCACAGGCTCCCGGTGAGTCGCAGTCCCGCCGGGGGCAGATCCAGCCACTGCGTCACGTATACCGTCGCCGCGCTGGTGTTGGTCAGCGACTGAGCCGCGTTTCCCCCCAGCGGGTCCGCCAGGCCCCCGCCGATCCCGATCGGTTCGGACTTTGTCCAGGAGCCCTGGCTGAAGTCTTCGCTCCACCGCAAGAGGTTCTCGAGCGGATCCAGGAAGGTGAAGGTACCGTAGCGGCCCCCCAGCGAACGAAACCGCTCTTCCAGTACCTGAGCTTCGGCTGCGTCCCGCGCCCCCAGTTCCAAATGCCATTGGTAGAGCGGCCCTGTTTGTTCCGCCGAACGGTATTCGGTGCCGTCCTCCTCCTGGTTGAGGAGGGTCAGGAAGCGCTCCTCCCGAGCAATGGGAAAGCTGCCGGGAATGGAAAGCACTTCAGGCATGTTCGTAGATCACCAGGCGGGCCGAGTTCCGATCCTCGCCGTTCTGTGCCTGCGGGAAGGTGTCGTTCTCAAAGGAGCAGGCGGGGTAGACTTGGCCGGTCCAAGGGTCAGCAAAGGTAAAGGTGCCCCAGCGCCCTTTCTGCTGCTCGAAGAAAGCCTTGAGCATGGCGACTTCCCGATCATCCAGCGCCGAAAGGTCCAGGACCCAGCGGGAGCGAGGCGCCGCCCCGTTGCGGTAAGCCTGCTCGCTGCCATCAAGGAAGCGCACGATCTCGGTCGAGAAGCGAACTTCGCGGAGCAGCGGGTATTGCGCAGTCGCGCCAGTCCGCAACGTTGGGAAAACACCTGGCATTTTTCCAGATGCAGCCGCCGGCGAGTGCCCCTCCGAAAGAGCGACACTCGCCGGCGTCTATCGGTGTTCCGGTCAGAACGACTCCCGCACCAACTGGTTGATGGGGTGCATGTGCAACATCGCCTCCCGAACCGCTTGCGCCAGCGCGGGTGCATGGTCAAGGAACGAGCGCGCGTCCATAGCGCTGACGTTCACCGTAACCTGGACAGGCGGCAGCAGCACGGCCGCCTCGGCGGGGGGCGGCGCCGCGGCCGACGTTGGTGGTGGGGCCGGCAGTTCCATGATCCGCCGCTCTCCTGTCGCCGAGAAGTCGAACCTGGGGAACCCGCGCAGGATCTGGTCGGTGTTGGCGACCTCCAGGGAGAGCGAGGCGGGCGGCTCGAAGGGAATGGGCAGGGTTTCCGGCTGCCGGCGCCGGCGGAACAGGTTGATGATTCCCAGGGCCAGCGAGGCCAGGCCTAGCCCGCGCGAGATGCCACCCAGCAGCCGCGCAAAAAAACCGCCCCCGGCTGCCGACAGCGCCTCCGGGCCGCTGGCGGCGGCTTTCAGATCGGCGGCGGGCGCCTGCGCCGCATGGATCAGGTTGAGTACGCGCAGCACCTGGCGGAGCAGCCCGGCCAGCAGCTCGGTCCCGGCGCGCTCCCGCCGTTCGCTGAGCCCTGCCGCCGGACTCGCCTCGGCTTGGAAGCGTTGCAGGGTCGCCACCAGAGCCGCAAGCTGGCCCGCCACGTCGCGCCGCGCCAGGATCAGTTCCGGGATGCTGCCGCGATCAGGCATTCGTTACCGCACTCCTTCTGCTGGGAGCCGCTCGCCCACCGCGGCGGGCTCGCGGCTCTGTCTATCGCACCGCCGAGCCGGAACTGCGCTGCTGGCCAGCGCCTGACCTCGCGAACTCCTCCTCCATAACCAGGAAGGCGTCAACCAGGCGTGCCGGCCACTCCAGGACTCCGCTGGACAACGGCGGCACCTTCAGCGCGCGGCAGGTCATATACAGCGCTACCCACCGCTGACTCTCAGAAGTCACGTATGTGATCGGGCACTCGGTCAGGACGATGGCTTCGCTGTCGTCGTGGCGGTGGGGACCGGAGGCGCGCCCCTCAGGACGCCACACCCATACAGGCCGGACGGCATCGCTACGAAACAGTTCGGGGTGGCGGCGGCAGTTGCGTGCGCGGTCGAGGCCGAGGCGTCGGCAGGTGTCGCACTCCCATCGCTCGCGGGGTCCTGCCGCCCAACCGCGCAGGAAATGGAAGGCGACTCGGAGTTTTTTCGTTCGCTCTCGTCGAGGCCGGCATCGGCCTTGATGCGCCGGAGAATTTCCAGCACCAGGGGCTCGGGTCCCGAGGCCAGCAGAGAATCCACACTTGCCGGCGCGCCGTCAATGTCCAACCCTTCGATCCCCAGCACGCCCCAGCGCAGGTAGGCGGCGTCGGCCTCGGCCGCCAGCGTTGCCAGCTCGGCGTCGCGCAACTCGCCCGCTGGCCGCGCCAGCGCGGCGTCCATCTGCTCCAGGGTCGTCTGGAGCGCGCGCGCCAGTTCGAGGCGGCCGCCAAACGACATGCGGCGCAGCCTCACGCGCACCCCGGGCGCCGCCTCGCTCTCAAGAGTCACGGTGCTCTGGTATCGCATCGTGTTTCCTTGCGTTCTTGTGCCCTCGTGGATGATGGAACCTAGCCAAAGGCGATCCACAGCTCGTCGTCGGCGCTGCCGCCGGCCCTGGAGTCGGCGAAGACCCACTTCAACTGGCGCTCGCGCGCGTCATTCCGCGGCGCGTGGGGCGCCAGCGACTTGCTGTAGGCGCCGAACAGGTGCCCAGCCACCGCGCCAAGCTGGAGGAATGCCACCACCGGCGTCCGATTGCGCGCCGCCGCATAGAGGGCGCGGGTAGCAGCGTCGTCGGTCTCGAAGATCTCGAAATCGAAGGTGACGCGCCGTTCCCCCGGCGCGATGCCCAAAGGCACTGCGGAGCCGAGTTCGTTCTTGCGCAGTTCTAGCCCGTTCTCAAGCTTCAGCGACGCGCGCAGCAACGTATTGAAGCGCGAGGGCGTGGCGCCCAGCCAGAGCTGGCCGAAGTGTCCGGCGATGGGTTCGCCGTGGTAATTGCGGGAATCCGGCTCAGCCGGAAACGCTCCGAGACCGCCCTGGCCAGCGGCGAAAGCGATCGAGTCGATCACATCCTGTCCCTCCCCGGAGAACTTCACCGTATGGAAGTCACCCTGCACCTCCAATTCCAGGGTGTCAACCGCCGCTCCATTCAGGATGCGCTGCTGGGCCGACGACGGCTCCCAGTAGTCGAAGATCGAAAGAGAGGGCAGGGTGGCTGCCAGCGGATAGCAGACGGTTCCGGTGATTTCACTGGAGGCGGGGGGTGCCGCGCTGAACGGGGGATCGACCACGACGGTCGTCGTGTTCGGGACGCTGGTGACGAACCGCAGCTCGTCGCCGCTGCCGATCGCCTGCCCAGCCGCCAGTCCGTGGGCCGTGATGAAGACGACCTGCGTGGTCGAGCACCCGGCGGCCGCCGTGCCCCCGGCAAACACCCGCGGGCTTCCGCCGCAGGCCGCCTCGACAAACGGCCCCAGGCCGGGCGCCTGACCGGCGGCTCCCCCTGACATCAGGTACGCCTCAACTTCAAAGCGCGCCTGCCGTCTTCCGCCCGACACTACGCCCGGGAAGGTGCGGCTGCCGCTCTTGTCGCGCCGCTCCAGGTATTGCTGCACCAACTCCAGCTCCGCGCTGAGCGCGCGAAACGCGTTGTCCGGGCCGATGGCCGGCACCACACCGTAGGAGGACTCCAGCACAACGTAGAAGCGGTTCAGATTCGTTGAAACGTAAGACATTGGTCAGACTCGAGGCTTGAGGCCTGAGGCGAGGGTTCCGCCCTCAAGCCTCGAGCCGCAAGCCCGGGAAATTCACCCGGCCACGAACTGGTCGAGCACGAAGCTGACCCTGGCCGTTTGCAGGAAGTTATGGCCGCCGAGACGCATCGGCGCCCACGAAACCGCGTAGCGCCCCGTATAAACCAGTCCCGATTCCCACTCGGCCGTTGCCTGGTCCAGGACGTTCAGCAGCGCTTCGACATAGCGGTGAAGATCCGCTTCCAGCCTCTCGTTGGTTTCCGACGACACGCGCAGCTCGGCCGCCAGGCGCAGTGTGCCCGAGAAATAGGCGAACTTCTCCCGGTGCAGGTTCTCCATCTGCTCGCCGTAGACCAGGAGCTGGGGATACTCGACATCGCAGCTCTGGTCCACTAGCTCGGGCGAAGCGTTCAGCAGCAGCAGGCTTGATCCGGCGACCGGGCGCAGGCTCACCCGATCCCGGGCAGCAATGGATTCGAGTTGCGCGCGGAAGCCGGTGCGCGCGTCTCGCAGCAACTCCAGGAAGCGGTCTAGCGCAGCGGCAATCGTCCGTGCCATGTCTTGAACAGGTGCTGGGCCGGGCCTTGCGCCCGGCCATGACAGTTAGGATAGGCGGCGGCCCGGGGTAGGCGGCCTTCCTTTGGGCCGTTTGCACGCTGATCAGCCACGCTGGAGCGAACGTGCGACCTTGCGGAAGACGTCGGCCGCCTGCCCCTGCGGGCGGAGTGGCCCGGCCACCAGCCCGGTCTCCGGCATCGTCCAGGCTGCGGCCGGGTCCAGCGGCGACGCTGCCTGGCGCTGCTCCTGGTCTGCTGCCGTCCCCACGTAGGGAAACCAGCCGGTAACGCCCGGCGGGACTTCCAGTGATACCAATGAAATCGAGAGCAACTCCCCGGCGGGAACTGCGTACGACACTACGGGGCTGGGAGCGCTTTCGGCGCCCTGCCCGTCCGTCCAGGTCACCCGGATGAAGTAGATCGTCTCCACCATCGCGCCTCCTGGCGCGCTGCTCAGGGAGGGCAAGCCGGGAGCCGGCAACGGCCGATAAACAAGCCCCATGCCGATGTTGAAGTACAGGTTGGCGGCCCACTTGGCCAGCGCCCGATACTCGTTCCACTTCAGCAGGTACTTGTCGTTCAGCTTCCGGTTATAGGCATCGCGGTAGACGATAGCCAGGGCGTGGAAGATATGCCAGAGCCTGAGGGCGTCGGTCACCACCACCTGGCCCAAGTCGAATGCAGCCCTCTGGGTATAGCCAGCCGCCAGCGGGGTGTTGGCCGCCAGCAGTTCTACCCCGATCTCAGTTTGCGCCAGGCCCAGCTTGGTGCTCAGGTCCAGCCCGGCGATCGCGGCTACCTCTTTGACTTCCGACTCGTAACCGCCCAGGTCGTCCACGCTGGAGATGGAAGCGTCGGTGAACAGCATCGGCAGTTCCTATCGAGACGCAGCGCGCGGTCTCGCTCCGGGCACCGGCGACGGAGGGCCGCCTGCGCCCGCTATGAGGCCTCCCGCTAAGCGGCTAGTTGCTGGAGAGAGGTACGACTTGTGCCGAGAAGGTGAACGAAGCGCCCGCGCCGGTGATGGTCCATTTCAGGCGCAGGTAGCGGCCCACACTCATCTTCAGGTCCTGCCAGCCGGCACGAAGGACGGCCGGGGCGCTGGTGACCGCCGGAAACGAGTAGGCGTCGGCCCAGTTAGCGCCGTCGGGCGAATCTTGCACGACGGCCACCAGCGAAGGGGACGAGCCCGAAGCCGCGCTCACCACCAGGTAGACGGCCAGTTCCGTCATCTGGGAGACGTCCATCGCAGGGCCCTGCCCGGAGCTGCCGCGCTCCGCGGCAGGCACAAGGCTGAGATTCTGGTTGCCCATAAGTTGCCTCAGGCCGGCGCAGAACGGGCATTCCTGCCCGTGCCGGCCGGTGGATTCCGCCATGGCCCATGTTTGACACGTCAAGCATGGGCTGGTGCTTACTGCTTCCGGTCCCGCCGGCGCGCCTGGCGGCGGTCTTCGGGGCCCGGCGCGTCGGACAAGGCGCGCGCCTCGGCTTCGCTGACCACGGTCACCTGGATGCGGGCGGCGGCCCGGCGTGCCTCTTCTTTCACGTGAAGGCGCCGTATCTCTTCGCGGAAGGCCTCCGCCTGCTCGACCGGGGCCAAATCGGCTGCCCCTTCCGCGATCAGGCGCGCTGCCACCGCACGGGGCGCCTCGACCAGGACGCCCGCCCGGCCGCCATCCGCCGTGGCCCGGCTGACCAGGATCGCGCTCTCCTCCGCGATGGCCGCCTCCACTTCGCGGATCCTGCGGTAGTAGTTCTTTAGATCCATGTTCTTGGGGATGCGGTGAGCCGGGAGTCAGAAGTGCAGGAGCCAGCAGGCACCAGCTCGGGCTTCTACTCCCGGCTGCTTCTCGCCAAAAATGAGGCGGGTTGCCGGTGAGCGAGAACCAGACAACCCGCAGGGCGTCGGGCTCGGGATTAGCTGTTGACCTGGACCCCGAAGCTGTTCCGCAGCAGGGCAGAGCCGTAGAGGACGTCCACGGTGAACTGCTGCGCCAGCGTGTTGGGCTGGTAGCTCATCACCACGCGCATGCCGAAGTTGCCCAGTTCACCGTACTCGGCGATGGCGCCGGTCCCGGGGATGGGTTGCGGCAGCCGGCGGATCACCAGGCCGATGGCGTCGCGCGCGAAGGCCAGGTTGTGGGTGTTGACGGGGGACGTGCCGGTCTTGGCTACGAACTGCGACCGGAACACGAAGAAGTCCTTGATCTTTCCGACTGTGCCGGAGATCACCGCCTCGGCGCCAGCCGCTCCCGCCGTCTGATACTCGCTGAAGCGCGGGATCTGGCGGATGGCCGAATAGGCGTCCGTGTCCACCACCAGGTACTTGGGTGTGCTGGCGGGGACCTTGGCCTTGAACAGCGCTGACTCGGCGGCGTCAATGACCGCTTCGGTGATGGCCGAGCCCGCCGTCCCTACCGGCGTGTTGGCGGTGAAGCTGGCATAGAGGCCCAGCAGGTCGGTCTCGATCTTCTCGGCGATTGCAGCCACGGCGGGCTGCATGTAGGTCTTCAGCAGGTCGGGGACCGCCAACACCTTGGTGACATCGGGCACCTGGAAGGTGGCCTCCACGTGGGTGTTCAGCACGATCTGGGCGTTGCCCAGGTCGGGGTTCTGGGGAGTGACGGTGCCGCCTTCGGCGATGTTGCTGGCCGTCAGCGTCGGGGCGATGGGGATGTTGATGGTGTCGCCGGCCTGCGCCAGCACCGGCTCGTAGTTCCGGTTCACCAGGTTGCCCATCACCAGGTTGCCGACCAGCGCCGGCAGGGCGTCGGCGGCCACCAGCTTGACGATCGCCTGGGCGACGTTGGTGGATGTGATTGGGGGCATTCTTTCTCCTTTGTTTGGTTGATCGTTCTGCGGTTGCAGGGGCAGGGCTTGCCCTGCCGGTCCCGACGGGGCGACTCGGGCCGAGCAAGCCCCGCTGCTGCTGCTCTTGTGGCGATGGCTTTACGCCGGTGCCCGAGGCAACCGGTGTCAACTCACCGCTACATCCCGCTGCCTAAGGCCCGGGCAGCGACCCGCGCCACCTCGGCTCGGGCACGCTCCAGCTCCTCGGCGCTCATGCCCGGGCGGATCCGCTCCAGCTCAAAGTGATCCGCGGCTGTGGAAGGGCGGGGTGGGTTCGAGCCGGTGCCTCCAGCGATGCGGGCCGGCCGGAACTCCGAGTTGGCCTCCACCCACTGCGCCAGGTAGTCCTTCAGCGGGACCAGCGTTCCCTCCTCGCCTCGCGCATAGAGCCGTCCGTCGTCGCTGCGAAATATGTCCTCCTTGACCGCCCGGAAGGCCAGTTCCACCTTGCCCACCCCAAGCTGCTGCAGCTCCGCTTTGATGGTGGCGAAGCGCTCGGTTTTCTCCGCCAGCTCCTTACTGCGCCGGCTTTCCTCGACCAGCTCGTTCAGGCGCTTCTCCAGTTGCTCCCGTTTCTTGCGCTCCTGCGCCAGTTCGGCGCGCAGTCCCGAGTTCTCCGGGTCGCGCTGCGCGTAAGCCTTCTGGATGGCCTGCTCGATGATCTGGGCCAGGTTGAACTTCTCGCTTTCACGCTCGGCGGGGTCGAGATTCGGATTTTCCGTTTCCATAGGAGGAATTCGTTGCCTGTTTATTGTTCAAGGTCGAACGTTGGCGCTCCCGGCGGGGACCCTGAGCGCCGGGCGTTGAACGCATCGTGGATTTCGCGGGCGATCTGCATCTTCAGCGACTGCTCCGAGTCGTCGAGGAAGCGCAGGGCCAGGCGCGTCTCTAGTTCCTGGGCGAAGGTGGGAGAATGGGCCACCAGCTCGCGCAGCCGCCGCGCGTCCTCCAGTTCCACGGAGAGGTCGCGGATGTCGAAGCGGTCGAGCCCTTTCACGTCCACCGACAGCTCGTCCTGGCGGGCGGCGATGATGGCCCGCAGCGTCTCTTTCATCGCCTCTTTCACGATGTCGCCGTAGGCCCGCAGCACCTCCTGGGTGACGGTGTAGTCGCGCTCCTTGCTGATGCCGGACTGGCCCAGGTTCCGCGCCTCCAGCCCGCCCGCCTGCACAATCAGGTAGCAGACGCGGTAGATCTCGTCCTTCAACCGCTCCAGGTTGTCCTGGGCGATGGCGTAGACCCTGCCCTCCGGCTCAGTCCAGCCGAAGCGGTCCTCGGGCCCCAGTTGGATGTAGTAGCTTTCGCCCACAATCTGGTGCCACTCCCGCTCGCTGTAAACCACCGGCATGGCGAACAGCCCCATGTGCAGGGCCCAGGCCAGCGCGTTGGACTTGTTGAAATGCTCTTGCTGAAGCAGGTGGGCCTTGTTGGAGAGCCAGAGCCCGTCGCTCACCCGGAGGGCCACCAGGGGCACGCGGTTGTAGGAGGCCAGCGCGTGGAACCCGAAAGCGACGAGGGGCACCAGGGTGTTGGGCCGGGGCGGCTTGTCCGGGTCGCGCTCCAGGGCGTAAACCCGGTACTGGCGCCGGTCGAAGTAGGTCCAGGTCTCGCGCCAGACCTCGCGCTCCGCTTCCAGCGCGGGCTGGAAGCGCTCGCTGGTCTTCAGCAGTGCCCACTCTAAATTCCCGGCCGGGTCGAGCCTCCAGTTGACCAGGTCCAGCGGTGTGTAGTGCACCAGGTAGGCGCGCGATTTGCCGAGCGCGTCTTCCTCGGCGCGGGTGGCCGCCGGCGCCTCCACCCGCGGGAAGTCCACCAGGATGTAGGCCTTGCGGTGAATCAGGGCGGCGATGAAGGCCTGGCGGAAGAATTCCACGAAATCGGTCCCCGCCAGGTCGCAGTCCTCGAGCAGGTCATCGTAGAACCCGCGCACGCGGCCGGAGAACAGGATCTGCGGCTCGGTGCGGAACAGGGTGGCCGCGTACCAGTCGATGATCGAGCCGATGTAATTCTCGTAGAAGACGCGGGATAGCCGCTCGTAATAGACCTCGGCCGGTTCCTTCTGCCGCTTCACCAGGTAGTTCTGGGCGCGGCCCCGGAACTGCTCGCCCCCGGTGTAGAAGTCTTGATAGGCCTGCCACATCTCCCGTTTGGCTGCGTGCTCCGGGTGCTGCCGGTCCAGGATCTCAAGCGGAAGCGGGTTCATAGCGGGTGCTTAGTGCGGAATGCGGAGTGCCAGCGAAGGCCAAGCTCCGCGACAACCTAGATGAGCCGGCCGCAGCGCTCGCCAATGGGAGCGGCGGGCCGGAATTCGTGCCAGACGTAGTAGCCAAGCGCATCCGAGGTGTGCGTGCGCGCCGGATTGCTTTCCTTGTCCACCACCGAACTACCGGACTTGTAGGCCACCTGCTCCAGGTCGGCGATCAGCTCGCGGCAGGAAGGATGAACGAAAAGCGAGTGCTCCCCGGCTGCGTTTGACAGTCGGGCGTTGACGGCGTTGATGCGATCGCGCACCGGCGGGTTGGCGCGGGGCACCCGGAGCGACAGGTGCATCTCCGGGAGCCCCCGGAAAAACTGCCGGATCATGTAATAGTCGGACTTGCCCGTCACCGAGCGCGCGCTGGCTCCCGAGGCGTCGCCGTACACTACGACCTCGCCCCGGTGGTGTCCCCAGCGCGCCGCGAACTCGCGGCAGACTTCAGGAGTCGAGGAGGTATGCAGGACGATCTCGTCCAGCGCCGCTACTTCCCCGCCGCGCTGCTGGCAGATCACCGAGCTCATCGGGGAGATGTTGAAGTCCCACGCCCAGCGCAGCGGCAGCCGCCCGTCGTACTGGACCGGGCGGACGTGCGCGGCGCGATCGAAAGCGTGATACACGCGGCCCTGCTGCACATTCAGGAACTTGCCCAGCGCTTCCTGCTCGTAGAAGCGGCTGTCGTAGGAGCGCCCCAGTCGCTCGTAGTAGTCGGGGACCGCGGAGAGGATGTGGCGGTTCTCGAACGGCTGCGCTTCGATCAGCTCGTATCCCTCCACGGGATTCGCCTTGAACCTCTCGTAGACCCAGTCGAAGCCCTTGGGCGTGAGGGCGGCAAACCCGCACAGCCGCTTTGCCCGCGGATCCCGGAGGCGGGCTTCCAGGCGCTGCCAGGCCTCCAGCGGCACGTAGGTCAGTTCATCCACGCCGAACCAGGCCAAGTTCGGCCCCCGCAGGCGTTCGTAATTGTCCAGCGGGCGGAACAGCACTACGGAGCCGCAATCGAGCAGCCGTAGCCGGTTATCCCCCGGCTGCCAACGGTACGGCAGGCCGGCGCCCCGGCAGATCTCGAGGAACTGCGTGAGCGTCGAGTCGCGCAGCATCGGGTAGGTCGGCGCCCCCAGCAGGCCGGTGCAAGACGGGTTCAGGTGGCTGAGCTTGATCGCTTCCTGGCAGAGCGCCTTCGTCTTGCCGCTGCCCACCGGGCCGCAGAACGCCTTAAAGCGCGCCTGGCTCTGGTGAAAGCGACGTTGGGAGGGCAGTGGCCGGTAGGGGATGCGGCGTTCAATCACTCTCCTCGGACTCCACCCACCGGACCTCGACCGGCCCCGGGTTGCTGCCCTCTAGTTCCCGCGAGACCTTCAGCAGGCGGATCAGGTCGGCCAGCGAGGACTTCAGGTCCTGGCTGTCAAGGCGTTCTTCCAACAGCGCAAGCGCCTTGCGAAAGAGCTGGCCGCCATCCCGGCCGTGCGGCTTTCGCCCGGCTGCCCGCTTCCGGCACGGCTGCCTGCCCGCTGTTCGGCCCATGGGAGAAAGGGAGGGGCCGAGGTGGCCCACGCCCGAAGAGGAATAACCCTTTTCCTCTCCAATTTCATATTAGCATACGGTGTCAAGAGCAGTAGGGCGTTGCCGATTTCGATCCTCCTGAAAACAAACCGAATATTGTTGAGACGGGACAAGCGGGCGGAGGACGCCAGATCCGCTAAGTGCTTGAGCTTGCGGGCCTTCGCCTGCTCTCCCTCTGGCGCCGACCCGTCAGACCACATGTGCCGGCGCCCCCAGACGCATGTACTCCTGGGGCGGATACAGGCTGTAAGGCTCCAGCAGGGCCAGTTCGCGGCCAACCGCCGGCTCGATTTGCGCCAGCATCCGGTAGAGCGTGGCCCGTGAAACCCCCAGCCGGCGAGCCACCAGGTCCGCGCTGCCGCCGAGCAGGTAAAAGAAGCGGAAGACCCGATAGAGTTCCGGGGTCAGAACGCGCCGGCCGGCCGCCTGGAAATCGGCGCAGTAGTCTTCGTTGCGCCGGATCCAGACCAGGTGCCGGTCCACGCCTCGGGGGACCGCGCTAAAGGTCACGGTGCGGGCCGAGCGGTCGGCGGTCGCACACAAGCGGAAGCAGCGGTAGCAGACCCGGAAAACGCGGCGGAACACGCAGGTGCACAAGCCGCCAGCCAGACCCGCCCGCGCTTCCAGAAACGGTGGTGCCGAGAGCAGCCCGGTTCCGCGGCAGCTGCGACAATCGTAGCGGGCCAGCAGCGCGGCTCTCTGCGGGGTCCAGCGGGGTGGCAGGCCGGCGGGGGGTGCGTGATGGCCAACAGAGATAGAATTCATGGGGTGCTTATATCAGTCTTTGAGTTCGCTTGTCAAGAGGCGATTTTCTGTTTGCAATAGCTTGCCGCCGCCCCCGCAAATTGCTGTTGACATTACTATTTCCGGCTGCTATGAGGTGGTTGCTATGAACTTTTCCGAGCTTGAGCAACGCCTGCTGGGGAACCTTCGGGCGCGCGTCCGCCGTCGCGAGATCAGCGAGCGTCGCCTGGCCATCAATACCGGCTTCTCCCAGCCCCACATCCACAACGTGCTCAAGGGCGCCCGCCAGGTCACCTCCGCGGTCGCTGACCGCATCATGGCCCGCCTCGGCATGGCCGTCGAGGACCTGTTCGACGTAGAGGAACTCGAGCGCGTGCTGCCCACTCGCGATTTGAAGGATTCCCCCTTCCGCGAAGTGCCGGTGCTTAAGGGGCGGATCGCGGCCGGACAACCGTTCCCCGTCGATGCCCGCTTCTCCGGCAGCCGCGCCTTCACCGCCGAGTTCCTCAAGGACTTCGTCCGTCCGGTGCTGGTCAAGGTCGGTGCCAGCGAGATCTCCATGCTGCCGACCGTACAGCCAAACGACCTGCTGTTGATCGATCAGGACGATGAGAAGCGGCGCAAGCCGGTCTTCCGGAAGATCTACGCGCTGAGCCTCGAGGAGGGCGGCACTATCAAGCACTGCGAGGTGGTGGAAGGCGAGTTGGTGATCGTGCCGGAAAACATGCAGCAGCGGGGGTTCAACCCTCGCACCATCCCCCTGGCCGACCGCAACATCCTGGAGATCGTGCGCGGGGTCGTGGTCTGGATCGGCCGCGAACTCTGAGCGCGGAGTGGCCCGCCTCGGAGCGACCGGAAAGATCACGTGCCGGGCACGGCTTTTCCAATTGGCAGCCGCTCGTCGGGCCTGCTAGGATAACCGACGCTCTTGCCATGAATCAGACAGACCTGCAGGACGAGCTGAGGCAAAGGCTGCGGCGGTTGGAACGGGCCGGGCCGTGGGAGATCGCGCTGGCCGGCGCTTCGGCTGCGTGCGCCATCGGGATGTTGCTTTCCCTGCTTTTCAGCCGGCAGCGCTTCCAGATCGACATGGAAACATCGGGGGCGGTGTTCTTCGCTGCCCTGCTGTTTCTTCTGTTGTTGGCCTGGCTGGCCCGTGACCGGGCCAAGCGCGCCCGCCGCGCCGACTTCGAGGCGGTGAGCGAGTTGATCCAGCGTCACCTCAGCAAAGAGCAGGCGCTGCGCGATCCCCTGACGGGCGTCTTTAACCGCGCGGCGCTGGAGGAGGTGGCCACATCCTACTTCCGCCGCGCCGAACGAGAAGGGAAGCCCGTGGCGCTGGTGCTGTTCGACCTCAACGACTTCCACAATTTGAACAACAGGTTCGGCCACCTCGCGGGAGACTCGGCGCTGGTGGAATTCGCAGAGACCCTCAACCGCTCGATCCGCGGCTCCGACATGGTGGCCCGCTATGGAGGCGACGAGTTCGTTCTGTTGCTGGGAGAAACGGGAAGGGCCGGGGCCGAGGTCGTGGTTGCCCGCGTCGAGGAGCGACTGCAGGTGCGCAACCAGAACCTGGCCGGAGACAAACCTCCGCTAACATTCGCGGCCGGCGCTGCCGAATTCCAACCGGGGATGAATTTCACCAGCCTGTTCCGCGAGGCCGACCTTGAACTGCTCCGCCGCAAGGCAGAGCAGCAGGGCGCCGCCCCGGCCGCCAGCCACCGCTAGGACCCAGTTGCACTACCCCCGCTGGCAGGACGCCAGTTCCCGTGTCTGGCCCCGATGGCTGTGAACGGGAAGGCTTTCGCCCGATCAGAAGAATCCGATCAGGTGAAAGCGGCTTAGTTCGAACGCCCTCAAGTCCTGCCGCCTCCAGCGCGCGGAGGGCATCGTGGTCCGGAAAGGCTCCCTGGACGATATAGAGGAATCCCTCCGCCGCCAGTACCCGGTGCACATCCGCGAGGTCAGGCGGCCACCCGTGGCTCAACACCTGTTGCAGCAGTGCTTCTGACAGCGCAGAACTCAACGCAGGACGGCCCGGCATGAAGCCCGGCTTAACAAGAAACGCGGCGTGTATCACCCTGAAGCCCCAGGCTAGAGCCTAGAGCCTAGAGCCTAGAGCCTAGAGCCTAGAGCCTAGAGCCTAGAGCCTAGAG
>CAYVGN010000021.1:14082-14941 GCA_964451215.1 uncultured Acidobacteriota bacterium | reverse complement strand
CGCCACGAATGCCGGCGTCCCAGAACTTCCCCAGCCTCTCGCGCACCCGCTCTTCGATTTTGCGGCGCACCTCAGGCAACTCACCGACTTCACGGGTGGTCCGCTTCCGACAAACCATGTAGATGGAGGAGGCAAGTGCGGCCGACTCCTGTGCGCGCATCCGTTGTTGCATCTCAGTGTGTATCGGCCAGGAAGACGTGAGACAGAGGCCCGCATTCAAGCTCGCATTGATAACTGCTTCCCAAGCACCGGTCTTGGGATACGCGAACACAATGACAGCGGCTCCCTCTGGCTTCAGGACCCGCTGGACTTCCCGAAAGGCCTTAGTGAGGCCCTGTTCAAAGCGGCCTTTGGCCTCTTCCATCCCGCCTGCGGTGTCCGCATAGGCAACAATCTCTTCTGGCTTGGGACTGAGTGGCGTGGCGAACAGCTCGGGAGATAGGTCACCCACGGTGCGCTTCAGCCAGACGTAGAAGAAATCCGACAGGTGGGAGTAGGGGACATTGTCGTAGTACGGGGGGTCCGTGAGCACGGCATCGAAATGGTCATCGGGCCACGGCAAGGTCGTTGCGGTCCCCTGGAGAACCACAGGTGCGGCCGCACCACGAATCTCTGAGCAGTGCGAAACGACGCGTAGAACCCAATCCTGTGCAGCGGACCAGTCGCTCGTTGCATCGCTGAACGGATTCACCTCAAAATAGTCCCAGACCATGGGCAGGGCTTGGCGGCTGAAAGTCCCCGACACCTTTTCGCCTGTGACGTGCCATCTGACGAGCGACGAGGCCTTGTCCGAGAACCAGTCAAGGATCAGCCCAAGATATGCGCCCACGGCTTTAGCAAAGTGGACATCGGCTCCTGC
>CAYVGN010000021.1:11858-14072 GCA_964451215.1 uncultured Acidobacteriota bacterium | reverse complement strand
GCTCCTGCAGCGAGGATACGGCTGTGGGCCTGTCGCACCCTGTCGGCGAATGTGACAAGGGCCAGTTTCTGCCGGTTGTTGAACATGTCTCCAAAACGCGTGAGTCCGTAAAGCGGGATCGCCAAACGGCGCAGTTCCGTCGTAGGGATCTCCTCATCCGGCACTGGATCAAGCCGCCACTCGTTCAGCGGTTGCGAGCGTCCCCCCTGCGCCGCTCCGGCGGCACCGTAGGTTTCGAGGTCACGTCCCACCGCGAGGCGGTAAGTCTTACCTGTGCGCTTGGGGTGGTGCAGCACAACAGCGACCATCCGCTGGCTGGCCTTGCCCTCGCAGAACAAGCGGCGGGTCGTGTCGTCGTCAGTCGTACCGCCACAGATAGGGCAGCGACCATGGGCCCGGCTGACCGTGCCCTCGTCAGGGTTAAAGTCGATCTTCTTGCCTTCCACCACCTCAAACTCGACGCGCCGGCGAGCCTGGTCGGGCACCATCTTCAGAGCGACCCTCTTCTTGTCCTTCTTCGCCAGCCAGGTCTGGCGCATCAATGGGATTTCAGCGCCGCAGTCAGGATTCTGGCAGGGCAGCGTGCGGGCCCAGATGTAGCCCACCGGGATGCTGCCATCCGGGTCCTTCGGATAGAAGCGCTCCAGCTCCTTGCGGGCTTCTTCGAGCACCCAGTTGCCCCAGTATTTCACCGCTTCGAGTAAAGGATTGACGGTACGCTGCGCCTTGATGCCGAGGCTGCCGGCGGCCTCCTGCACGCTGGCCGGTTGCCCGAATTTCTGTGGGTACTCCAGGACGGCCTTCAAGATGAGGACGGCGACGGGGTTGTAGTCCAGCGCATAGGTCTCGCAGCCGAGGCGAAGGGCTTCGAGCGGAATTGAACCACCGCCCGCAAAGCAGTCAAGGACCTTCGGGGGCCTTCCGCCATTCGCTTCGAGGATCAGCTTCCGCGCTTTGTCCAACAGCGCCCGATTCTGTGGCGTGTCTTCAGAGACGACCTCCCAGGGTGCGATGTCCTTTACAAGCTCTAGAAGCTCCTGCCGCCTGGCATCATCGCCGGGATCGGGCAGCAGGGCCGCCAGCGCCGTGGCACGGGAAGCCGCCAACGGACGCCGCGCCCACCAAATATGCAGCGTGGAGATGTGCCCATGGCGGATGTTCTTCTCGCGCACCGACTCTTGCGACACCTCGCGCAAGGGAAAGTCGACTTCAATCAAACGCCTCATTGCTGCTCCACGTGCCGCCGCCGTAGCGCCGCCGTAGCGCCGCCATCTTGGCGGCCGAAGCCGGCAGGATGCCGGCGCTACGGCACGAAGCCGGCAGGATGCCGGCGCTACGATGCCGGCGCTACCACCTCCGGCCGGCAAGATGGCGGCGCTACGATGCCGGCGCTACTGCTTCCAGTCCTTGATCACGTAACGCACAATCTCCACAACCTCAGCCGCCTCCAGCCTTGCTGCCGGGTCCTGAATGGTGTGCAACGTGGGCGAGTTCGCGGCATCCTCGACCACGTAGAGCCAGTACTCCTCGCCGAGCCGGTGCGCCATCAACCATTCGTTGGGCGTAAGCGCGATGGCGCCGGTCCGCGCCCGCGCTTTCACCTCGATGTAGCGCATGGGTTCGGCCCCCGTTGAGCGAATGTCATAGCCGAGATTCTGGCTGGAAACATCCTCCGGGAGGCGGCCCTGCGCCTGCTCGTACTCGATGGCCACCCGCATCCCGATGCCTTCGGTTTCCGGGTCTTCCCTCAACGACTTGTCTGCTGCGCGCTCCGCAACTACGCGCGCTACGCCCACGATGCGCGGCTCCAACGGCAGGAGGCTGGTCTCCCAGCGGATGGCTTCTTCCAGCTTGCGCTTCTTTGCCAGCAGGTCTTCCTTGGTGCGCAACTCGTTTTGCACCGTCGGTTCGGGCACGTCCTGGCCTCGGCTGCGGCGCGTTTCATAGTCAATCAGCTTGGCCTCCGACTCCAGGATCATCTGCTCCAGCGAGCGCAAGCCGTACTTTCGCTTGATCTCGGCATCGCGCCGGCGCTGCTCGAGCAACTCATCGCGGTAGGCTTCCAGCACGTTCTCGACGGCGAAGGCAACGACCGCCGCCTGGTCCGGGGGAGCGCTGTTCGGCGGACCGCCAGCAATGGGTTTCAGGTCCCACAACAGGGACGGCGCAACCAAGCGCAATGGCCCTTGAGCTGGCTGGTGGATGGCAAAAAGC
>CAYVGN010000021.1:6272-11848 GCA_964451215.1 uncultured Acidobacteriota bacterium | reverse complement strand
AAAGCCGCTTACCGGCAACCGCGCCCGATCCGTCGCGGATTTCCCCCTCGACGAACCACACAGAGCCCTCCAGGCGTCCGTCTGGGTCGGCGAACACCGCTCCTTTCTGGAGGTCGCCCGAGCATTCGGCGAAAAGCTGCTCGATCAACGCTTCAATCAGAGGATGGCCGGGGGCGACAAATAGCGCCTGCTGCCGGCGCGCGGTCTCTTTGTCAAACGCCAGCTTGCCGTATTCCCGGAAAAGCTCGCCGTACTGGTGCTTGAAGGCCGTCGAAACCTGGCGGACCTGGTAAGGCACGCTGGGAACGCGCCAGAGGCCGTCGCGGCGCTGCTCCAGCGGCACCTGCAGGAAGCCGCAGCAGCGCTGGAAGAACCGCTCGACATACTCCGGCACCAGTCGGTTCTCCTTGGCGCGCCGGGTCTCACCCAGCACCTTCTGCAAGTCCACGTGGCGCGTGGCCAGCCCCTCCAGCACCGCCTCCCGTGTCCTGCGGATCGCCTCGGCGTCCGGAACACGCTCGATTTCAGCAACAATCTCGTCCAGTGATCGCCGGTGTACGACGGCATCCACGATGAGGTCCTTGAGGCTTTTGCCGGGGAGCACATCGCCGATCACGTCGAACACGCGGTCGCTCCCCAGCGCGTCCCGGATGTGTTCGAGCCGCGTGAAAAGAGCCTCCAAGACCTTGCCCTCCCTGGTGTCCACGGCCACCAGGTTGTAGATGTGAACTTCGCGGGTCTGGCCGTAGCGGTGAACACGGCCCATGCGCTGCTCCAACCGGTTCGGGTTCCAGGGAATGTCGTAGTTCACCATCAGGGCGCAGAACTGGAGGTTGATGCCTTCGCCGCCGGCTTCGGTAGAGACCATGACCTGGGCGTTCTCGTGGAACTCATGCTCGGCGCGGATCCGAGCGTCCAGGTTCATCCCGCCGTGGAGAAGCACCACTGAGTAGCCCCAGGCGCGCAACTTCTCCGCCAGGTAATCGAGCGTCTCACGCGATTCGGTGAAGACCAGCAGCTTCTCGCCCGTGCGCTGGATCTGCTCCGCGTTCATCACCTGGCGCAGCTCGCCCAGTTTCGTCTCCAGCTCGTGGCGCTCGGCCTCCTTGGCTAGCCGAATCAGCTCCCCCAGTTGGGCGATCTCGGCCTGCAACTCCTCCTGGGTTTCGGCGGCGGTGAGCCGTTCCAGCAGGTCTTCTTCCCTTTGCAGCCGTTCCAGCTCCGGGGAGTCTTCCAGGGTGTCTTCGTCCACCCAGCCGCCACGCTCGGCCAGCCACCTGCCCACTCGAAGCAAGTCGCCGAGCCGCTGGGCGCGGCGCTCAAGCGAACGGCGTACCGCACGGATGCTCGAAGCCATCCGCCGCTGCAGGATCAACAGCGCAAATGCCACGTTGCGCTTCTCGGCAGCCAGCGCCCTGCTGTAGGACTTCTCGACGTATTCGGTGACCGCGTTGTACAGCCGCTTCTCGTCGTCGTTGAGGCGGTACTTGATGGTTTCGACATGGCGGGGAGGGAATAGTGGGGCGCCCTCGAAGTCCTTCATGTCTTCCTTGAGCCGCCTCAAGAACAGCGGGTTGTCATGATTCTCTATCGACTCGGCCAGCAGGTCCGTTGAGGCAAAGTAGCCGGGCTCCAGGAGGTCGAGGAAGAGGCGAAAGTTCTCCGGATCGCCGCGGTGCGGCGTAGCCGTCAAGAACAGTAGGAAATGGCTGTTACGCGACAGACGCTCACCTAACTTGTAGCGTTCTCTCTTGGTCGTTTTCTCTCCGTAGCGGTAAGCGGCCATCTTGTGGGCCTCGTCCACCACCACCAGATCCCAGTGGGCCTCTGCCAGGGTCGCCATCACGTCGTCTTGCTTGGCAAAGTCCATCGAGGTGATCACCTGGGGCCGCTCGTCCCAAACGCTGCGCCCCCAAGCAGCGTTCATCACGCCGCGATCCACGATGAGAAACATTTCGCCGAAGCGCTCCTTCATTTCGCGCAGCCACTGGTCTTTCAGATGACCGGGTGCCACCACCAGCGTGCGATGAACCAGGCCGCGGTATTTCAGTTCCTTGACAAGGAGCCCCGTCATGATCGTCTTTCCCGCGCCGGGGTCATCGGCCAGCAGGAACCTGAGACGGGGATTGCGCAGGATGTAGTGATAGACGGCCTCGATTTGGTGGGGCAGCGGGTCCACCTGCGACACGTTGACTGCGTAGAGGGGGTCGAACTGGTAGGCAAAGCGCACCCGGTGGGCTTCGATGGCCAGGAAGAAGCCTTCCGCACGCCCTGAGAAATCCCGCCCTTTCTCGGTCACCACGCGCACGCCGGCCAGATCGTCGGCTGAAAGGACCTGGGAGAAGAACTGCGAACTGCGCAGGCCGACCGCTTCCAGCTTGAGCCGATTCCCCAGAGCATCCACGGTGAGGACACGCACCGGCTCAGGCCAGAAATCTCCCTGAAGGATGTCGCCAGGCTTGGGTGTCATACGGCTGCCGCCTTCTCCGTTTCCCGGGTGGTCTAGATTCTAGCAGAGTCAGCCCCCCCACCATCTCTGCCCACCACGGAAAGCGCAAGCCGTTTGGTTGCGGCCGGGCTACGTCTGTGTCTTTGTGGCTGGCGCTATAGAAAGGCGCGGGCGAGTGGGACGATGAACTGGACGCCGGGCACCACCTTGCGGCTCAGGCGGTCGTCGTTGGTGATGAAGAGGTCGCACCTGGCTTGGGCTGCGCTGGCTAATTGAATCGCATCGGGGGGCCGGATGGTCGAGTCGTTGCGAATCTGAGCATAGAGCCTCGCGCAGGCGCGGTCGAAGGGGATCAGCGATATCGCGGGCGGAGCTAGAGCTGCCTCATACCTCTCGGCCCATTCGGGTCGGCCGGCCCGGAACGGCTTCACCAGGATCTCGCCCAGGGTCAGCGTGGAGGTGTAAAGCTCGTCGCGGCGCTCGAGCATGCGCTCCCGCAGCCCGTAGACCCTTTCCGAGAGTTCGCCATAATCTTCGAGAAGGTAGATAAACAGGTTCGTGTCCCAGAAGATGCGGCTCATTGCCAGCCCTCGCGCAGCCGGCGAACGTACTCGTCGGGATCCTCTCCTTCCCAGATTTCCTTCCCCAACCCGCGCAAGCCCAGGATTGGATCCGACTCGAGCATTTGCTCGCGACTGCTTCGAGCAAACTGCTTTTCATACCAATCCAACAGTTGGTGATACCGCTCGGGCATCTGCCCTGGCCTCGGGGTGATCTTTCCTGTCCGAGCCGGATGCGCCGGGTCACCCGGGCGGTAGAGCCGCCGGGTGTGCTTGCCGGTCGCAAACAGCATCCGGTAGGTCCCGGGATTGGGTGCCTTGTTCGCCACGCAGTGCAAAGAAGCGTGAACCACCACCCCAGGACGAAGCCGCCCGGCAAGGTTCTCCCGTGCCGCCCGCTGTACGATCTCCTGGATACTAAAGTCGGTCCTCTCCGGGTGTTCCTGGTGGAGTAACGCGGCTGCGATCCAGACCTCGTCCGCCACGAGAACACCGCGTTCTGGGTCCAAGCGTTTGTTGTCGGGCATGTCTGAACCTTGAATCTTAGTAATACCATGGGACCCACCATCTATCAAGCCCTTTCTTCACGCGCACGGCACTCGTGTCGGGAAGGATCTGGAGGAGGGGCCTGCCACACGCCCGCGACTCTACTGGGTGGGTGTGGCCCTGACAGAGAGGCCAGGCGGGGCGTGAGCGCCCACAGGGTACTGGAAGAGGCCGTCGAAGGCAGAGGTCACCAGAACCTGGAAGGAGGAGGCGCCGCGGTCGGGGAAGATTTCCAACCCCCGCAGGCGACTGCCCACCACGCCGTCCGGCAGCCTTTGGAAGGTCTGGCCGCCGTCCTGGGAGAGATAGACAGAGCGGTTGAGGCGCGTGGTCACGTACACCTCGCGCGGGTTGGCGGGCAGGATGCGAACGCCGGTGATCGGCCCGTAGGGAACGCCCGCTCCCTTCTTCTCCCAGCGGGCGCCGCCGTCGGTGGAGCGGAACAGTCCAGCATCGGTGGCCGCGAAGATGGTCTTGCCCGCCAGCGCCAGGGCGTTGACATGCCCGGGGTCGGTGCCCGTGGGCAGATAGATGTGGAACCAATGGCCGCCGCCATTGAGTGACAGCTCCAGGCCGTAGCGTGTGCCGGCTACCAGGAAGCGGCCGGCGCCGGTGATGGCGGTGAAGTCCAGCGGGGGCGAAAGCACGTCCCAGGTTTCGCCGCCGTCGGTGGTTTTCAGGATGCCGCTGCTGGTGGCCGCGTAAACAGGCTGGTCGGGACCCTCCTGGAAGAAGTCGTTCACGAGGACGCGAACGGGGGAGCCCTTCGCCAGCGTGAATCCCGGGGCGTTGGGGCGCGGCCCTGCTCGAGGCCGCCGCGGGTCGTGGTTCTGATTGGGGCCCGCTCCCTTACGGTCGCGGCTCTGATTGGGACCTGCTCCGTTACGGTCGCGGCTCTGAGAGCGGTCGCGGCTCTGTTTGGGAACAGAGGGTTCGTAGGAGCCGGCCACGATCCCGGTGCGGAACCAGGCGTTGCGCTGGGCATCGAAGGCCACCAGGTCGTCGCGCAAGCCGGCCAACAGCCGGCCGCCCCGCGCGCTGCGCGCGTAGATCAGTGCGAAGACGTTGCGCTGCTCGAGACCTTCACTGATGCGGCGCCACTCGCGGGCGTCCGTCGTGGCGAAAACCCCGCCGTACTCCCTGTCGTTCAGCACGGCTGCGTAGAGCATGCCGCCTTCGGGGTCGAAGGCGCTGCGGGAGACCTGGCGGTGGGAGAAGCCGTAGTTGGCAGCCAGGAAGTGCTCGCCCCCGTCGGCGGACTCCAGCACGCCGGCCCGGTCGGTGGCCAGCAGGAGGTGGGAGGGGTTGGCGGGATTGATCAGGACGTCGTTGACCACCAGGGTCGCCGAGGTAAGCCGGCGCCAGGAGTTGCCCCCCGATTCGGTCTTCCACAGGCCCTCGGTAGTGCCGGCATAAACCACCGCGGGGTTCCGCGGATCCTGGCGGATGACGCGGGTGCGGCGCGCGCTGTGCGGAATGCCCTGGATCTTCTTCCACAGCTCGCCGGCCGAGTCGCTGCGGTAGATGCCGGAGCAGGCCGAGGCGTATAGCCGGCGCGGGTTGCTCCAGTCAATCAGGATGCTGAAAATGTCGGAGTCCTCGATGATGCCGGCCCGGATGGAGTTCCAACTGCGCCCGCCGTCGGTGGTCTTCCAGGGGAGGTGCCAGGTGCCCGCGTAGATCACCCGGGGATCGCTGGGGTCAATGGCGAGCGACTCGATGGTGCGGATTTCCTCATGGTAGGCGGGGGAGATGCGCTCCCAGGAACGGCCGCCGTTGAGGGAGCGGAAGATGCTTTGCAGGCTTCCGGCGACGAGGAGGCGCGGGTCAGTGGGGGCCTGGACGAGGGAGCGGACCGATTGGCCGGCGATGCCCGGCAAGGCCCGCCAACTGCGCCCGCCGTCGGCGCTCTTGAAGACGCCGCCGCCCCCACCCGGCTCGGTGCTCCAGACGCCCGCGTACAAGGTCTTGCTGTCGGCGGCGTCTTCAAGAGCGCCGACGGCGGGCGCAGTTGGCGGGCC
>CAYVGN010000021.1:0-6262 GCA_964451215.1 uncultured Acidobacteriota bacterium | reverse complement strand
TGTCGGCGGCGTCCACGATGAGGTTGTCCACCACGTAGTCGGAGTGCGGCGCCACCTCCGAGAGCCAATTCCAGGACCGGCCCCCGTTGGTCGAGGTGTAAATCTGCCCATTGCTGGTGCCCAGGAACAGCCGCGAAAAGGTGTTGGGGTCAGCGGCCAGGGTGCGCACATCGCCCCCGTAGGGGCCGATCTGTTTCCATTCGGAGGCCTGCGCGGGGGTCTGAACCAGGACCGCGGCCAGTACGAGAAACGTACAGGCCCAGGCGCGGGTCATAAGGCGAGTATAACAAAGCATTGGGGGCGGGCAGACAAAGCAGGGGCCACGACCAGCGCTGGCTGGTGGTGGCCCCTGGAGTGGCGGAGACTGTGCTAACCGACGGAGTTGGGGCTCACTCCTTCTTGGCGGCGCCCTTCTTGGCAGCCGGGGCCTTCTCGGCCGGAGGCGCTTCACCGGTCACTTTTTTGGCGGGCGCCTTCTTGCGGACGCGCGGCGGCGGTGGCATCTTCTCTGCCGCCGGCGCGCCGGGCACGTCGGCCACGCTGGCGCCCCGCGGGATCAGCCAGATCTCCACCTTGCTGGCGTCCTCGGTGCCGGTGCGCACCTCGATGCGGCCGGCGTCAATGCCCTTGGTGTGAACCAGGTAGGCCTTGACGTTGCTGGCGCGGCGTACAGCCAGGTCGGCCGGGCGCTCGCGAGCGCCCTTGTAGCCGATCACCGCCGCGCGGCTCTCGGGCTCGTTCTGCAGGCGCAGCGCTACGTCGTCGAGCACCGCCTTGCAGACGTTGTCCACCCGCGGCGAGTTGCGCCTGAACTGGCACTCGTTCAGCTTGGCGGCGCGCGGCGCCGGCGGAGGAGGTTGAACCGTGATCGTAACCGAGCAGTCGGCGCTCAGGCCGCGGTCGTCGGTCACGCGGACGGTGGCCGTGTAAGTGCCGCCCGACAGGCCAGTGGTATCCCAGCGCACGGTCGCCCCACTGCCCTGGATGCGGCCGCCCGTTACCGTCCAGTCGTAGTTGAGCGGACGGTTGTCGGGGCTGGAGGCCCTCGCCGTCAGTGTCACGGCTTCGCCCGGCGCAACCGTGGTGCGATCGGCCGAGCAGGTAGCCACCGGCGGTTTGGGCGGCGGAGGCGGCGGCGGAGCCTGGAGGGTAACCTGCACGGTGCAGTCGGCGAATCCGCCCTTGCCGTCGTCCACGCGCACCGTGGCGCTGTAAGTGCCCGGGGTCAGCCCGGTGGTGTCCAGGCGCACAGTGGGCCCGGTGCCCTCGATGCGGCCGGCGGTGGTGGACCAGGTGTAGGTCAGCACCGCGCCGGGGACGGTGGTGGTGGCCGTGGCGGTCAGCTTCACCGAGTCGCCGGGCCGCACTACGGTGGGCTCAGCCGTGCAGGTGACCGTTGGCGGCACCGGGGCCGCCACCGCTTCCACCGGGATGTGGGTGGCCGAGATGGTGGCCACGAACCCGTTCTTGTCGCCGCCGTACTGGGAATGGTTCAGCGTATGGCGATAGCCGGCGCTGAGGGCCAGCCAGGGGGTGGGATAAACGCGGAAGCCGCCGGTGCCGTCGGTCGCTGAACCCGCCGCGCGGTTGCGCGTCCCGCTGCCTACGAAGAAGTCGGCGCCATATTCCAGGAGGAACTGCACGCGGCTGGTGCGCGGAATGTTGATGCCGAAACGCAGTGGAACTTGGTCATAGAGGTCCACGCTCTCCGGGCTGCTCACATACGTGTAACCGGCGTTGATGTACACGCCGATGATGTCGCGGCCGCGGCCCTCAATCAGCAGGTCCGCGCCGATCTTGTAGCTGCCCGTCTGGATGCCGCGGTTGAGCAGGCTGTCGCTGGCGGTCGGATCGGTCTTGAACTTGGTGGGAATGGAGAAGTGCGGTCGGACGGCGAGCGCCACCTTCCGCTCCTCGGTGAAATCCACCAGGTTGATATGGGCGCCCAGATTGAGTTCGCCGAACCCGGTCTGCAGCCGATGATTGGCCCAGGGGAACTCGTTGTAGAAGCCCGCAGTGTCGGTGAGCGCGCCGGTGTGTGGGAGGCGCAACTGTGGGATGCTGGTGCCGGGCAAAAGAACGATGGGCTTCAGGTTCCAGGGGAAGCAGTTGGGCTCCGGACAGCCGGCCTTTCCCAGCGCCACCAGGTTTTGCTGGCCGAAGCTGAGCTGGTCGGCGCGCCGCACCAGGATGCGCCGGTTCGCGTTGATCTGCCAGTCCAAGGCAAACCGCGGGTGCAGGCTGACGAAGCCGCTGGTCCCAGCGGTGGTGATGGTGAGGTATCCGGGGTTACGGCCAATGCGGTCAATCCAGCCGACGCCGCCAAAGCTCTTGGCGGGCAGGCCGCCAGCCCCGATCACCTTCCACAGACCGGGATAGCCCAGCAAGCTGGACTGGGGATTCAGGGGCTCTTCGCTGGGCCCGAAGGCTTTGCGCGCACCGGTGGCCTGCTGCGGCGGGCTCGGGCTGGGGGCGGGCTGCGGTTCGGCCGCAGCCTCCGTCGTGGCCCGCGCTTTCTTCGCTTTCGGCTTGGCCAGTAGAACCGGCGGGATCAGCGTCACCGCGAGGATCAAGCACAAAACCCGCATGAACGATCTAGCCATCTTTCAACCTCCTCACGAATGCCGGGTTGCTACTTTATCACCTTGTTCAAGCCTCCCTGGACTCTCTTGCTGGGGACCGCAATTCTAACAGGACCCCGAAGAACCTGCCAGCATGAAAGAGGAGCCAGTTTTTCAGCATCCTGCACAAGCGGTCCCGCGAATGGAGTGAACCACAGCGCTCAGCGCACCTGCGGTTCCAGGGTCGCCCCCCAAATCGCTTTCCCGCTGATCTCGAATCCCCCCTTCCTCGGCAAAGCGCTGCTTGGGCGTTCCAGCCGCCTCGCGCTCTACTGAGAAGTCGCTAGGCGCGCGCTCCTAAAAAGCGCCCTCGATGGAGCTTTTTCAAGTGCCAGATTATAACCTACTTTGCGGCTCAGGGACACGGACTTCTGTTGGCATCAAAGGTACGCACAAAGCCTGCTGGCAGCCGGGCTGGAACCCAAGATCTTGTCGGCTTTTTCCCTGACCCGTTATACTCTTGACCGCGGCCCCCGAGCAAGCTGTTCCGGACAGGCAAGCCCTTCGCCAACGGCCTGGGAGGAACACGAATGAGAGAATCGCTGCGAGCCGAGAAGAGTTCGTCCACGCTCACCATATCCACGCTGATCGTTGATGACGAGCAACTGGCGCGCGAGGAGCTGGCTTACCTGCTCAAGGCTCATCCCGAGGTGGAGGTGGTGGCCCAGGGGCAGAACGGCCTGGAAGCGGTAAACCTGATCAGGGAACACGAGCCGGACCTGGTCTTCTTGGACGTGCAGATGCCCGGGCTGGATGGCTTCGGGGTGATCAAGAAGCTCATCGAGAAGAAGGTTTCGCTGCCGCACATCGTTTTCGCCACCGCTTTCGACCAGTACGCAGTCCGGGCCTTTGAAGTGAACGCGGTGGACTACCTGCTGAAGCCGTTCGACAAGACACGGCTGGCGCGGGCCATCGAGCGGGTGCGCAAGCTGGTGGAGACGCGAGCTTCTCCGGCGGGGCGCATCGAGGCCCTCCTGCACAGCGTGCACGCGCGGCAGCCTCAGCACGCCAAGCTGCTGGTGAAAGCGCTGAACCGCCTCTTCCTGATTGACTCCCGGGAGCTGGTTTACGCCACTATCGAGGATGGGCTGATCACCATCGTGACCTCGAACCTGGAAGGCATCTCCAACTACCGGACCATCGAGGAACTTCAGGCTTCGCTGGACCCTTCCACCTTCTGGCGCGCGCACCGCTCCTACCTGGTCAACATCAACCGGATCAAGGAAGTGGTGCCCTGGTTCAAGAGCAGCTACATGCTCAAGATGGACGACCGCAAGCAAACCGAGGTTCCGGTGAGCCGCGCTCAGACCAAGCGCCTCCGCGAACTGCTGAAGCTGTGACAGCCGCGGACCGGCGCCCTCTCGGCCGGCCTGCGTTGCGGCCCCGCGCAGCCCTCCTCCGGCTTCGCCCGCTTGCGCCAATCCCCCGATACTGATAGAACCCTCTAGTACCGTGACCGCCTGATTTCTACCCGATGACGCCCTCTATCCGTGCGTGCGCGTAGTCTTCACGACCGTACTCAAGGGAAGAAACTAGGCGGTCACGGCACTAGCCGGCATTCCGGCACCCGGGAAAGGAGCTTCGATGATTCGGCTTGTCACACTGGTTTGTGTCCTGGCGGCGGCTGGCTGCCTGGTGTCTGCCCAGCAGCCGGCAGCCAGGAAATCCGAGAGGCCGCAGCCGGGTGGCCAATGGGTGGCCCTGTTTAACGGGAAGGACCTGACCGGCTGGGTCAAGATCGGCAGCGAAAGGTGGGTGGTCGAGGACGGAACTATCTACGGCGAGGGAATCACCGAGAAGTACGGCTACCTGGCCACGGAAAGGGACTACCAGGACTTCGACCTCAGCCTGCGCTTCAAGTGCGAGGCCGACGGCAACAGCGGTGTCTACCTGCGCACCCGGTTCAAGCCGGGGACGGTGGATGTGAGCGAGGGTTACCAGGTGGAGATCGATCGAATCCTGAACCACCACACCGGCGGCCTTTACGGGGACGGGCGTGGCTGGATGGCGTGGCCGGCGCCGGAGTTCGAGACGCTCCTCCGCCCCTATGACTGGAACGACCTGCTGATCCACGTGGTCGGCAACCGCACCGTCGTTCGCCTGAACGGGGTGGTGGTGGTGGACTACACCAACCCCAGCCCCAAGTCCAGCGACGGGGCCGTCGCTCTGCAGTTGCATTCCGGCGGGCTGGGGAAGATGCGCTTCAAGGACATCTACCTGCGCGACCTCAGCCGCCGGTAGCAGCCAGTTTGCCCGGCACCTGCCCTGACGGGCGGGACGCTACCTGGGACCGGGCGTCCGTGTTCCTCGCAGGTCGCGGAGCAGGCGCAGGGCCGCGCCCACAAGTTTCTCGCCGCCGCCCGGGGCGATGCGCGCGCTGATGGCCTCGTAGGCCCCTTCCTGGAATCCCTTGCGGTCGGGGATGTAGCTGATCGAGCCGTTGGCCAGCTCCACAATGATAGTTTGCGGGAAGGGAGAAGCCTGCTTGATGGCCCGGCCCAGTTCGACGAAAACCTCGCCCGGCAGGCCTACCCAGGCGACCTGCGAGCCCAGGGTCACGACCTGCACCTCGGCCTGAATTGGCCGGCCCTCCCGGCTGGCCACGTCCAGGATCTTGAAGGCCCGCACCATGTCCAGGAAGACCTGCTCGGGGCGGGCGAAGCCGGCCGCGGTCTGCCGCGCCCAGGCCACCTCCTCGGCGGTGAACGCAGGCACCTCGAGCGGTACCAGCTCGCTGCGCGCCCGCACCTCCGGCATTTCCACCGCCGTCAGCCGCGTGTAGGTCTTCAGCACTTCTGCCGCCAGCACTGTCCCGATGCGCTCGGCTTCCTCGGGGCCTTTCTGCGGCGCCTTGCTCTGGACGTCCACGTGGTTGATGTTGCCGGCGGCGCCGATGGTGAAGACGGTGAACATTTCCGGCCTGGCTCGCTCCAGCAACCGCCGCAGCGCCCAGGGGTAATCGGCCGAATAGCGAGTTCCGCCGACGGTGTCCAGGTGCAGCGCGTAATTGACGTAGGTGGCCAGGGGCGCCCCGGCCTCGCCCGAAGAGGCGGGCTTGGGCCCGGCGTGTTCCAGGTACACCACCTGCAGGTCCGGGTCGGGCGTACCGGTGGGGCGCACGATGTCCGGGTTCAGTTTGCCGGGGTTGAAACGCACCGTGCCGTCTTTCATCAGGAAGCGGCGGTAGAACACCAGGCTTTCCTCGCGCCCGGTGGCTGAGGAAACGCGCGCGGGCGCCAGGCGCGAGGCGGCCAGGCGCACGCTGTCGGCGATCTTGACGGGCAGCAGCTCCAGGTACTGCCCGGCCAGGCGACGCGATTGCTCGTCGGCCGCCTGCAGGAAGCGGGCGTTCATCAGCGGGCCGGTGTGGCTGTGGGTGGCGCTGATCATCACCGCTTCCGGCCCGATGCCGGCGTGCTGCTGGATCCGCCGGCGGGCCTCCTCCACCACGCCCCGCTCGATTCCCACCAGGTCGCAGGCCACCAGGGCCACCCGCGTCCCGCTGTACTCCAAGACCAGCGCGCGGGCCGCCAGCTCGTCGTGCACGCCCTCCGCCTTGCGGATGCTGTAGTAGCCGGCCATGGGCGTGCCGATCGGAGGTGTGATGTCCACGGCCCCGACTCCGGCGCGCAGCGCCGGGC
>CAYVGN010000020.1:11050-15100 GCA_964451215.1 uncultured Acidobacteriota bacterium | reverse complement strand
CGCCATTATATCATCGGTGGCATTGGCCTCCACGAAGCGGCGGCCAGCGGCGGCGAGGGCTGCGGCCAGGCCGCGATCGCCGAACAGCCTTTCCAGCGCCGTTCCCACTTCCTCCGCCACGTTGCGGACCAGCAGCCCTGTTTCGCCATCCCGCACGATCTCCGGCAGCCCGCCCACTTCGCTGGCCACCACCGGCACCCGGTGGGCCATGGCCAGCAAAGCGGCCGAGCCGAGCCCTTCGGACTCCGACAGGTGCACGAAGGCGTCGAGCGCGAAAAAGAAGGCAGTGATGTCGTCGGGCAACGGGAGGAAACGGACGTTGGCCACCTGCGGATGCGCCTGGGTGCCGGCTTGCGCGGAGGCGATCAGCAAGTGCAGGCCCGGCCGCCGCTCGGCCGCCTCCAGCAGCGGCAACAGAGGCTTCTCCCGGGCGCTGGCCAGGGCTCCCGCGACGAAGGCGTCCGGCGGCAGGTTCAGCCGCCGCCGAAAGGCGGCGCGCTCTTCCGCCGCCCGGGTGAGGTCGGGGAGGCGGGCGCCATCGTAGACCACGGAGATGCGCTCTTCCGGCACGCCGGCGGAGCGCAGTTGGCGGGCCACATAGCGGGAGACCGCCAGGTAATGAGCGGCGTGGGCGTACTTCCAGCGCGAGAACCAGCCGCGCCCGACCGGGAAGGCCACCCGGCGCGAGACAACCAGTGGCGCCCGCGGCCGGCCGAGAAGGGCCAGGGTGTGCGCGCGCGCGTCATGAGCGTGCACCACGCCGGCGGCTGGCAGCCGCGCCACCAGCCGCAGCGGGCCGGCCGGAAAGCCCGCTCCTCGCGCGCGCTCCAGCAGCGGTGACCCGGGCCGCGCCAGCAGTTCCTGCTGGTGCCCGCGCCGGGCCAGCGCCTCCATCAACAGCAACGCCTGCCACTGCCCGCCGCGCATTTCCCGCCCGCTGTCCAGATGCAGGATCTTCATGAAAGAAGCTATCAGCTCCCGGCTCTCAGCTTTCCGGCTCTTGGCCTCCCTTCGCCGACTTCGGGACGTCTTTGACAGCAAACCGCTGCGAGCTGAAAGCTGAGTGCTGAGAGCTTTGCAGCGTCTTGGCCCACTTCAAGAAGACGTACCAGGCGGCCATGGAAGAGATCAGCAGTCCGGGGTAGCCGTCGCGGAAGCCCTGCTGAAGCAGGTAGGTCTTGAGGAAGGTCCAGGGCGGGGCCAGCAGCAGGCGCGCCGGACCGGCGCGCCGCCCCTGCCCCCGCAATTCCTGGGCAGCCAGCGTGGTGTAGCGGTCCAGGGTGCGCAGGTGCTGGCTGAGCGACTCGCAGGTGTAATGCAGCAGATCGGCGGAAAGCGTCTCCACCGGGCCGTCTACCTGGACGCGTTCGTGCACGTAGTCGCCGACCCAGCGGCCGCGCCGGCGGTCATAGAGGCGCAGCTTGTGGTCGGGATACCAGCCGGAGTGCAGGATCCAGCGCCCCAGGTATTGCGCGCGGCGCGGCATGCGGTAGCCGGCGGCCCGCGGCCCCTGCTGCTTCAGGCGCATGATTTCCGCCGAGAGCTGCTCGCTCAGCGCCTCGTCGGCGTCAATGGACAGGATCCAGTCGTGGGCCGCCCGGGCGGCGGCGAAATTCTTCTGCGCCGCATAGCCCGGCCAGGGGTTTTCCGTAACCCGCGCACCGTGGCGTCGCGCGACCTCCCGCGTCCGGTCGGCCGAACCGGAATCCACCACCACCACCTCGTCCACGCAGTCCAGCGAGTCGAGCGCCCGCGGCAGGTTCCGCTCTTCGTTCAGGGCGATGATGGTTGCTGAGATTTTCACATCCCTCGAAGCCAGTTCTCGATCTGAAGGTTCGGCACGCGCGAGAAATGCCTGACGTTGCCGGTTACCAGGATCAGCGCGTTTCCGAGCGCCACACTGGCGATCATCAGGTCCACATCCGGTAGCGGTGTTCCCCTTCTCTCCAACTCTGCCCGAAGCTGGCCGTAGATCTCAGCCGAGTAAGAATCGAAGGACAGTAGGCAAAGGCGCTGCCACAACCGCTCGGCCCGCTGGAAATACGTCCTCCCTTTTCTCAGCCGAAACAGCCCGTACAGTAGCTCCCCCTGATTGACGGAGGACGTGTACAGGTCTTGCTTGCGAAGGTGGGAGAAACGCTCCAGCAGGGCCGCAGGCGGAGCAGCCTTGACCAGGTGGCTGAGAACATCCGTATCGAGGAGGTACATCAGTGGATCTGCACCTTGCGCGTGCCGTATCGCCCGCGCGAGGCCACTACCTCTTCCATGATCTGCTCCCACTCCGGGATATCAGCAAAGAGTCCCGCGCAATCGAGGATCGCCCCCGGCCTGGCGTCGAGGGCTTCGAGATCGTTCAGGCTCACCAGGGCGGCGGCGGGCCTGCCCCTTTTTTGAATGATCACGCGGTCGCCGCCATACTGCACCTGGTTGACCAGTTCGGAGAACCTGCGTTTGGCCTCGGCGGCGCTCACCTTGCGGGTGACAGAGCGCAACTGTTTCCGGGGTGGCGCGGGGATCGGGATGGGAGGGGCTCCGCCTTTTCGGGCCATGTGGTCATTTTGACCTATTCGAGGACGGCGCGCAAGCGGCCGGAGGCGATGAGGCGGGCGACGGCGTCCACGTCCGCCGCCAGCGGCCGGTCGCCGGCCAGGGCTGGGGAAACGGAGCGGATCAGCAGCAGCGCGCGGCGGCCGCGCTGGCCGGTGCGCAGGGGCAGGCGGTACTCCAGTCCCTGGGCGGCGCACAGCGCCTCGATGGCCAGCACCGCCCGCGTGTTGGCCACCACCTGCTTCAGCTTCAGCGCCGCCCCCATACCCATGCTGACAAAATCTTCCTTGTTTCCGGAGGTGGTGACGGAGTCGGCCGAAGCCGGATGCACCAGCACCTTGTTTTCGGAAACCAGCGCGGCAGCAGTGATCTGCGGGACCATGAAGCCGGACTCCAGGCCCGGCCGCACGGCCAGGAAGGCAGGAAGGCCTTCGTTGAGGAAGGGATTGACCAGGCGCTCGATGCGGCGTTCGGAGATACCGGCCAGCGAGGCCAGGGCCAGCGCCAAAAAATCCAGCGCCAGGGCCACGGGCTGCCCGTGGAAGTTGCCGCCGGAAAGCACCCGGCCGGAGGCGCCCGCAGCGGCGAACACCAGCGGGTTGTCGGTGGCGCTGTTCAGCTCGATTTCCAGCACCCCCCGGACGTAAGCGACGGCGTCGCGGACGGCCCCGTGCACCTGGGGCATGCAGCGGAGGCTGTAAGCATCCTGGATGCGCGGGTCGGCCCGAGGGCTGCGGTGCGACCTGCGGATTTCGCTGCCCTGGTTCATGCGCAGCAGATTGCGCGCGCTCTGCCGCTGGCCCGGGTGAGGGCGAGCGGCGTGGATGCGATCGTCGAAGGCCGCCGGGGTTCCCCGTAGCGCATCCAGCGTCAGCGCGCCCACGACATCGGCAGTATCCGCCAGAATCTCGGCCTGCCCCAGCGCAATCAACCCCAGCGCCAGCATGGCCTGCGTTCCATTCAGCAGCGCCAGTCCCTCCTTGGCCTGGAGGCGGAGCGGGGCGAGGCTGGCGCGGGAGAGCGCTTCGGCGCCCGGCAGGCGCCGCCCCTGGTAGACGGCCTCCCCCTCGCCCATCAGCACCAGGGCCAGGTGGGCGAGTGGGGCCAGATCGCCGCTGGCGCCCACCGAGCCGCGCGAGGGCACCACCGGGTGCACGCGCCGGTTGAGCATGGCGCAAAGCAGGTCGGCCACCTCGCAGCGGACGCCGGACAGCCCCCGCGCCAGGACGTTGGCCCGCAGCAGCATCATCCCGCGCGTTTCGGCCTCCTCCAGCGCCTCGCCCACCCCGCAGGCCGTGGCGCGAACCAGGTTCACCTGCAGGCTCTCGATCTGGTCGGGGCTGATGCGGCGGTCGCTGAGCTGGCCGAAGCCGGTGGTGACGCCGTAGACGACGGCGCCGCCTGCCACCAGGCGCTCGATGACCGCGCGCGAGGCCGCCATGCGCTGGCCGGCTCCAGCGGCCAGCGCCAAGGCTTCCGGTTCCTGCTCCGGCCGACGGCTTC
>CAYVGN010000020.1:0-11040 GCA_964451215.1 uncultured Acidobacteriota bacterium | reverse complement strand
GGCCTTCAAACACCACCTGGTGGAAGGCCTCCGCCGTCAGGGAAAGACCATCGAGCCGGAGCGCTCCGCCGTCCGACCTCGCTTTTCTTCGCGGCACTTTGACTCGGTGTGACGTTGGGGGTTGGCGCTCAGGAACCGGCTAGCTTCGTAACGGTGATCTGGCGGGCGAGCACCACGCCGCCCTCCAGCACGTCGCCGACGACACTCACCTCGTCGCCGGCCCGCAGCGAGGCGAAGTTGCCGCGCATGCCCATGCGGCGGATTTCGGTGACGCCGGTGACCAGCACCGTTTGCTCACCGCGGGGAGTACGCACGCGCAACTCTTCGCTGCCTAACCAGACAACGGTGCCCGAAAAGCGCGCCAGGCGGTCTTCGGAAAGTGCCTCAGAGGGCGGCGCGCCAGCCGGCGGGCGAACGCCGGGCTCCGCCCCGCTCGCCGTTTCCTGGGCCACCAGCACCTCGCGCGCGATCCACTCACCGCTGTCCAGGCGGTCGCCGATGACGGCCACGCGATCGCCGGTTTTCACGCCGGGCAAGATCCGCTCGCTCTCGGCGTGCTTCACCCGCGTTACTCCAGTCAGCAGCACCCTCTGGACCTGGTCATTGGCATCCCGCAGTTCGAGCCATTCCTCACCGACCGCGCCGACCGTGCCCACCACGCCCGCCGCCCCGGCGGGAAGGGCAGGAAACTGCGGTGGCGCAGGCATCTCCGCCTGTGCTGAGGACGGAGCAGTAACAATATTGGGAAGTTCGGGGGCCGCCGTGTCCGGGGAAACGAAACCGCCCTGCGCGCCCGCCGCCCCTGCCTCTTTTTTCAGCTTGCGCGCCCGCACGTCAGGATGCGGCAGGATCTCGATGGCGTACGGCCCCCGCCCCTTGACGTTCTTCAACCGCACGGCCACCGGATCGCCAACCTGCAGGTCAGCCAGCGACAGGGGGAACTTGTCTACGCGCACTGCCGTGCGCTCGTCCACCCAGAACAGCACTTCACCGTAATCGAGCGACCGGACCATGACCTGGTCCTTGTCCATGGCGGCGATGTGCCCGGTGAGCGCTTCTTTCTTGCCCAGCCCGGCGGGCCAGGGCAGCCCGGTCGCAGCCCGCTGCTGCGGCCACCCCGGCGGTGTCTCGACGGGGATGCGCTGCGTGGCAGGCGGCCTCTGCGTGGCTGCCGAAAGGGCGAAGCCCGCGATCAGCAACGCAAGCGGGAGGCCACGAGTACGAGGAGGCTTCATGCAAATATCAGGCGACCTTTGGGTTCCGGGATGGGACGGCCCAACTCCTGGGCCGTCTGTATCCACTCCTCAATGACTGTTTCCACGTTTGCCAGGGCTTCCTGGTATGTCGTCCCGTCCGCCATGCACCCCGGCAGCTCCGGCACTTCAGCGATGAACGCCTCGTCTTCGCCATTCTAATGCGGGCTGCCGCGGCCGTGGAGCAGCTCGACGATGTGGGGCAGCAGGTCGGCGACGGCGTCGAGCGACTCCAGGGCGCCGCGGGGGCTGCCGGGCAGGTTCAGGATCAGCTTGTCGCCGCGCGTGCCGGCCACCGCGCGGGAGAGTGCAGCGCGCCGGGTGTGCTTCACTCCTTCGGCCCGCATCAGCTCCCCGAGCCCCGGCACTTCGCGCTCGATGAGGGCCCGGGTGGCCTCCGGGGTCGCGTCGCGCGGGGCCACCCCGGTGCCACCGGCAGTGAAGATGACGTCGAGGTCATCGCGGGCCAGCCACTGCTCCAGCGCCCGTCGGATGGCGCCGCCCTCGTCCGGCACCAGACCGCTGGCCCGCACTTCCCACCCCAAAGCGAGCAGCCGCTGGGACAATTCGGGCCCAGTGCGGTCCGGGCGCTCCCCGCTGTAGGAGGAGTCGCTGACGATGAGGACGGCCGCGCGCACGTTACCGGTGCTCTTCGTCCATCAGGCGGAGCGCCTCCATCAGCAGGCTCTGGGTGCCGCCGGAGGTGCTCCGCTCACTGCTGCGCGCGTTGAAGTCAATCTGGAAGGTGCCCTCGTTCCAGTGCACGATCTGGTTGATCACGGCGTCGCCGGCCACCTTCCCCATTACCGCGTGGTAGATCTGGCCGTCGGCGAAGTAGATGGTGGCACTCTGCTTGCCGTCGGGGCCGGTGACGATCAGCGCGCAGGTCTTCTGGCCTTGCTCCAGGGTGGGAAACAGGTCCAGGATGCTCATTTCTGCCAGCCGCCCGGTGAAGGCGCCGGCGGCCGACTCGCGCTGGACCTTCTCCAGGTAGATGCGGTCCAGGATGCGCTTGATGCGCTTGGTGAAGTCGCGGAGGAAGAAGGGCTTGGCGAAGAGGTCCTCCACCTGGTCGGAGATGCCCTGCAGCTTCTCGTCAATGTCGGCCTTGCTGGCCAGCAGCACCACCGGGACCTTCTGGGTCTGCGGCCGGCTGCGCAGCTTTTCCAGCAACTGGCGCCCGTCCAGGCCGTCCAACCAGTAATCGGAGATGACCAGGTCCGGCGGGTTCTCCAGCGCCTTCAACAGGGCGTCGGCACCGTCACGCAGCGCCTCGATGGCGGCGTAGGGCTCCAGGCCCTGGCGCATCAGGTTCAGCACCAGCGGGTTGTCGTCCACCAGCAGTACTCTCAGCGCCACGGTCAGCCTTCTTTCCTATAGATGCCGCTGCGGCCGCCGCTCTTCTCCAGCAGGCAGAGCGAGGTGATCTCCATGGAGCGGTCCAGCGCCTTGCACATGTCATAGACGGTCAGGGCGGCCACTGCCACCGCCGTCAGGGCCTCCATCTCGACACCCGTCCCCCCCTTGGTGGTGACCGCGGAGAGCAGTTCCACGCCATTCTCGCACACGCGCGCTTGCACATCAATGTGCGTGAGCGGCAGCGGGTGGCAGAGGGGGATCAGTTCGGCCGTGCGCTTGGCGGCGGTGATGCCGGCTATCCGCGCCACCTCCAGCGGGTTGCCCTTGGGGCTCTCGGGCAGACGGCGCAGCGCCTCCGCCGAGATCCGCAGGAAAGCGCGGGCGCGCGCCCGCCGCAGGGTGGCTGGCTTGTCGGTCACGTCCACCATCCGGGCGCGGCCGCGCTCGTCAAAGTGAGTCATTTCGGGCACGCCAGCAAGCCGCGAATAATGAATGCCGAATGATGAATGACGGAAGGCAAGCTGACCACGGTGGCGATTCCTCATTCACCATTCTTAATTCCTAACTCCGCAGCAACACTGCCGCCATTTCGCCCTCCGCCAGTTCCTCGCGGTCTTCCGGGAGCACCAGGTAGCAATTGGCGCGGGTCAGGGCGACGATGTCGCCGGAGCCCTGCCACTCGGCCAGGCGCACGACCGGCTCAAAAGCGCCCAGCGCTTCCGGGTTGTCCCTGGCCGGGCTCAACACCGCCGGAAGGAAACGGGTCAGGCCCGGCTTATGACGGACCCGCTTCTCCAGCCGAGCGCGCAGAAACAGCAGCGGCGGCGGGCTCATCCCCGCCAGCAACTCCAGCGCCGGACGAGCGAACAGATCGAAGCTGACCATGGTGGAGAGCGGGTTGCCGGGCAGGCCGAAGAAGAAGGTGCCGCGCGCCCGGCCGAACACCAGCGGCCGGCCGGGCTGGATGGCCACGGCGTCGAAGTAGAACTCAGCGCCCAACTCAGCCAACACCTGCTCGACCAGATCGTACTTGCCCAGCGACACCCCGCCGGAAAGCAGGAGCAGGTCGGCGCCCAGCCCCTGGTTGATCAACTGGCGCAGGCGGTGCGGCTCGTCGGGAGCGATGCCGATGGGGTAAGGGACGCCGCCGGCGGCCGCCACCTGCACGCGCAGCGAGTAGCTGTTGCTGTTGCGAATCTGGTGCGGCAGCGGCGGCTGGTCCACTTCCACCACCTCGTCGCCGGTAGGCAGGATGGCCACGCGCGGCCGGCGAACGACGGGAACCGAGACGCGACCCGCGCTGGCCAGCAGGGCCACCTCGGCGTGGCCAAGGCGCTGGCCCGCCGGCAGCAGGATCGAGCCGGCGGCCGCCTCCGCGCCCCGCTTCACCAGGTTGTCTCCGGGCTTCACCTTGCGCTCGATCCGCACCCGCCCGGCGGCCTCGTCGCGGCGGCTATGTTCCAGCATCACCACGGCATCGGCGCCGAAAGGCACCGGGGCCCCGGTCATGATCGAGACGCATTGGCCGGGGCCCACGGCACGGTCAAAAAGCGCGCCGGCGCGGGCTTCGCCAATCAGGGCCAGTTCGGCCGCGCCGCCGCTCAGGTCGGCGGCCCGAAGGGCATAGCCGTCGCGGGTGGCGCGGTCAAAGGGAGGATAGTCGCGGTCGGCCGAGACCGCTTCGGCTAGCACGCGGCCCGCCGCCGCTTCCAGGGGCACCAACGCGCTGGACGGCTGCCGACACGCCTGACGGACAATGTCGAGAACCTTTTGCCGCGCCTGGGAAAACCGCATCATGCCCCGTCATGAACCGGTTCGCGCTGCCATTCCCGCGTGAACTCGGCCTCCGGCATCCACAGGGTCTGTTCGCGCTCGGGTCCGGTCGAGACGATCGAGATTTCCACCCCAGCCCAGTCGCTGAGGAAGCGCAGGTAGTCGCGGGCGCGCTGGGGCAGTTGCTCATAGTCAGTCAGGCCGAAGGTGGAGGAACACCAGCCGGGCAGGGTCCGGTACACCGGCTCGATCCTCTCCAGTTCGCTGGCCAGCGCCGGCATCTCCTTCAGGTCACTGCCGCGGTAGCGGTAGCCCAGGCACACCGGAATCTCCTCCAGGTGGTCGAGGACATCGAGCTTGATGATGACCAGCGAGTCCAGGCCGTTGATCATCCGGCTGTAGCGGAGCACGGGGACGTCGAACCAGCCGCAGCGGCGCGGCCGCCCGGTGACCGCACCGAACTCGCTGCCGCGCTGGCGGATCTTGTCGCCCTGCGGGCCGCGGGCCTCGGTGGGGAAGGGCCCCTCGCCCACGCGGGTTGTGTAGGCCTTGGAGACCCCCACCACGCGCCCGATGCGGGTGGGGGGGATACCCAGGCCGGTGCAGGCGCCGCCGGCGGCCGAGCTGGAAGAGGTGACAAAGGGGTAGGTGCCGTGGTCCACGTCCAGCAGGGTGCCCTGCGCCCCCTCAAACAGCACCGAGCGGCCCTGCTCCATTTCCCGGGCCAGCAGGGCCGCGGTGTCGGCCACCAACGGCCGCAGGCGCTCGGCGAACGCCGCGTACTGTTCCACGACCTCGGCGGCCTGGACCGAGTCCGACGCGTTCAGGGCGCGCGCCAGCAGGTTCTTCTCGGCGACGCCGGCCTCCACCTGGCAACGCAACGTCTGCGAGTCCAGCAGCGCGGCCACGCGAATGCCGCGCCGCCCCATCTTGTCCTCGTAAGTGGGCCCGATGCCGCGCGAGGTCGTTCCGATGCGCACCCTACCCGGCGTGCTCTCGGCCGCCTTCTCCAGCATCCGGTGGTAGGGCAAGATGACGTGGGCGCGGTTGCTGACGAACAGTCTCCCCTGCACCGTAATTCCCGCCTGCTCCAGGCTCTCGATCTCGCCCAGCAGCGCCGCCGGATCCAGCACCACGCCGTTGCCAATCACGGCCAGCTTGTTGGGGCGCAGGATCCCGCAGGGGATCAGTTGCAGGATGAACTTGCGGTCGCCCAGCCGCACGGTGTGGCCGGCGTTATGGCCACCCTGGTAGCGTGCCACGATGTCGAACTTGGCCGCCAGCAGGTCCACCACCTTGCCCTTGCCCTCGTCGCCCCACTGCGTGCCCACTACGATGAGATTCTTCATGGCACAAACCGTCATTCTAACAGGAGTCAGGGGCCAGTTGTCGGTCGGGCCGGCGTGGAGGATGACCCTTTTGTCCGCGGTGCCCCCGTCTCGGGCGCCGAAGCGGGCAGGATGCTCGATGTCCCCTACTTATGCACCTGGCGCAGGCATTCTCTCTTGCCTGCGGACCTGCCGGTTAGCTGCTGAGAGGAAACGGCAGCCAGGAATGCCCACCCCACAGGGCCGACCTGATGGGGTCTTAAGTAAGTGGCATCGGGCAAGATGCTGGCGCCACATTGGCAAGGGGCAGTGATACATTGAACACATGATCACGCTGATCGAGGCGTTGAATTTCCGCTGTCTAAGGTACATCCGGCAGCCGGTGGGGCCATTTCACGCCCTGGTGGGTCCCAACGCAAGCGGCAAGACAACCTTCCTAGATACGGTCGCTTTCCTGGGGAGGTTGGTCTCCGAGGGTCTTGAAGCTGCCGTTGGCGAGCGCAGCCACGATTTCCGCGACTTGGTTTGGCGTCGTACCGACGGCAACTTCCAGCTCGCAATTGAGGCGCGCATCCCCGGGGAACGGCGCAAGCAGTTGGCCGACAAGGAACTTGAGACCGTGAGGTACGAGGTCTCGGTCGGTCCTGAGCCCAGAACCAGGGAGACCTCGATCCTCGCCGAAAAGGTGCTTCTCAAGAAGCCCCAGCCATCGGTTTCCCGGGATGGTCAGCGAACGCTCTTTCCCGCGCCTCCACAGCCACGTCAGACGATTCTTGCGCCAAAGGCCTGCAAGGGGGCCAAGACCGTGGTCAACAAGGTTCGCGACGGCAACGACAACTTCTACGACGAGACGGGCAAGGGATGGGATCATGCTTTTAAGCTCGGGCCTCGGAAATCGGCCCTAGGGAACCTCCCGGAGGATGAGTCGAAGTTTCCGGTCTCGACATGGCTGAAGGGCCTGCTGATTGACGGCGTGCAGCAAATTGTGCTCAACAGCCTCCTGATCCGACGGGCGAGCCCTCCCGGACAGGTGCGCGGGTTCAAACCCGACGGGTCGAACCTGCCCTGGGTGATTGACGGTTTGCAGCGGAAGTCGTCCGAGCGATTTCGGGAATGGGTCGCGCACCTGCAAACGGCATTGCCAGAGATTGAGAACATCGGAACCGTTGAACGACCGGACGACCGTCACCGCTACCTTGTCCTTTGTTATTCGGGTGGGCTGAAGGTCCCCTCCTGGGTCGCCTCGGATGGGACTCTTCGCCTGCTGGCCCTGACGTTGCTGGCGTATTTGGCGGACTTCAGGGGCGTGTACCTGATCGAGGAGCCGGAGAACGGCATCCACCCACGAGCGGTCGAGACGATGTTCCAGTCCCTGTCCTCCGTCTACGAGGCGCAAATCCTTTTGGCTACGCATTCGCCGGTGATCCTGAGCGTGGCGGAAGCCGACAAGGTGCTCTGCTTCGCCAAGACTGCCGAGGGCGCCACAGACATCGTGCTGGGGAGCAAGCATCCCGCCCTGCGGGAGTGGCGCGGGGAAACAAACCTAGGTGTCTTGTTCGCGGCCGGAGTGCTGGGGCAATGAAGGACCTGGTGGCGCTAGTGGCAGACAAGAACATGGAGTGGGTGCTCCGCCGCTTGCTTGGCAGGCATGCCGCTCTGCACACACGGGCATTGGCTTACGACGCCTACGTACATCCCCATCGGGACCCGGGGTGCCTGCTGCACGCCCACGAATTTCTCCGGCCGTTCTGCAGAGCCTATGCCCATGCACTGGTGATGTTCGACCGTGAGGGCTGCGGCCAGGAGAGCAGCTGCAGAGAAGTTCTGGAACAGCAAGTGGAGGAGAGGCTCGGGCAGTGGGGCTGGGATGACCGCGCAGCCGCAGTCGTCCTCGATCCGGAACTGGAAATCTGGGTATGGGGCGACTCGCCGCGGGTGGAGACGGCGCTCGGCTGGGGAAGTAGGCGGGGCCGAATCAGCGATTGGCTTAGAGGTCAGGGCCTGCTGCGCGCCGGTCAGCACAAGCCGGATCGGCCGAAAGAGGCATTCGAAAATGTGCTGAGAGCCGTATCCAAGCCACGCTCTTCATCGCTCTATGGGGAATTGGCCCGGACGGTGTCCCTCAATGCATGCACCGATCCGGCTTTTGGGAGGTTGCGCGCGCTCTTAGGGGATTGGTTCAGTGAACAGGGAAGAGTATGAGGCGTCCAGGCACGGGGCAGATACCTTGGAGGCCACGGCACCAGGTGGTGCAGGTGCGCGATGACCTGCGCTCGGGTGAACCTGTCGCTGGCCCTTCGCCGGCAAGAACGAGAAGGCAGTTCGTCAGCTTGAACCCGCTTGCGGTGGCGGCAAGACGCACACCCTCATCACCTTGTTTGACCTTGGCGAGCGTTGTCCAGAGCCGGTCTGGACGGGAGCTGCCCTTGCGGTAGCTTCAATCACATAGCCTTGTTCACGGGGCCTTGGGATTGGCGGTCCCGCGCGTGCGGCAAGCCGCTCCCGTTGCGTGGAGCTTGGGACGCGTGCGACCCGGCTTCAGCGGATCACCAGGACTTCGCGGAGGTTGTCGCGGGCCAGGAAGAACTTCAAGGAGTGGAAATCCTTGAACAGGGTCTCGATGTTGCGATTGTTGAGCGGGCGACGCAGGGTGAGCCGGCCCCGGGGGATCAGCTCCAGGGTGTCGCTGCCCTGGATGCGGTAGCGGTAGATGGGGACGGCGGCGCCGGGCTCAGCGGTGTGGAAGAAGCTCAACAGCACGCCGCCCGGCTTGACAATGCGGTGCAGCCGGTACACCACCGGGCGCAGGGCGTTCTCCTCCAGCTGATCCAGCAGATCCCAGCAGAGCACCGCGTCAAACAGCAGCATCTGGTAGCTCAGGTTTTCCGTCAGGAAGGCGTCGGGCTCGAAGCGCCATTGCCGGTTCTCGTCGCGGACCCGGTAGGCGCTACTGTTCAGGGCCGGATACAGGTCCTCGGTGTAGATCTTGTGCCCCAGTTCGGTGAAGAAGCTGATGTTGGCCTGGGAGGCGGCGCCCAGGTCCAGCACCCGCAACCCCTCCTGGCCCCTCAGTTCGCGGCAGAACTCGCGCAGGCCGTTGGAGCGGCGCAGCGAGGCGGCGGGCGGCGGGGCCGCCGCCGCTTGCGGGGCAGTCCCCGGCCGGAACAGCTTCTTCAGGGAGTTGTGCAGCACCGTCACCCTTCCCCAACTGGGGGACGCCGCCGGGTTTCGCCCCTCGGCGTCCGGCTGGGCCGCCCGCCAAGATCAGGGGAGCTTCTTCTCGGTCCCGATGCTGGCGTAGGGCGAGGCCACGGCGGCGGCTTCTGGCTTTCGCACCTCGGCGCGGGCCGCGCCCGCTTCCGGCCTCTGGATGTCAATGCTTCCTTTGAAGTAGGCGCCGTCCTCGATGGTGATGCGCGTGGTGATAATGTCGCCGACCACCGAACCCGACTTGCGGATCTCGATCTTGTCGCTGGCCCGCACGTTGCCCTGGACCTTGCCCTGCACCACGATCTCCTTGGCATTCAGGTTGGCATGGACCCGGCCGTTGGGCCCCACCGTCAGGTTGTGATCCTTCAGTTCCACCGTGCCCTGCACTTCGCCGTCAATATACAGGTCTTCGCTGCCGCTCAGTTCGCCTTTCACCAGGACGCTCTTGCCGATGTGCGCCATTCCGCCCCGGGCCGGCACCTCGCGCTCCTGCTCGAAAGGCTTTCTCTCAATAGGCGTTGCCACAGGACTGACCTCCTTCACGGGATTGATCGGCGGTTCCTCTTGTTTCCGTGTCTTCCACATGCCTCGCTCCTTGCGGTTTGCGCGCGCCTTGATCGTCGCTCTCTGCCTGCACGAGCATTGCCGGGCATCGGAGCCGCCCTGCCGGGCGCGGCCGTCACTGACTGGCGACGCCGCCCTGCCTGCTGATTCGGTTCCAGTCCTCAGCTTCGTCCCCGGCCCGGATCGCCGAACTATATCACACCGGGGTTTGCAGGAGTATCTCGCCGCAGTTAGTCACCGCGGCCACTTCAGCTCGCCCGCGTGGCGGCCTGCAGGGCCTCCACTGAGGTCGGCATCTCCCGCAGGCGGGCTGCCGCCCGCTCCGGGCTGAGCGGGCAGTAATACACTTCCTTGATGCTGTAAGACTTGGTTGGCGTCTTCACGATGGGCAGGACCTCGAGGTGCCAGTGGTAGTCGTCGAGCAGCGTGCTCCACTTCTGGCCCCCGGCGGGGGTGGCCGCGGTGTTGGGCGTGGTGTGCAGCACCATGTGGAACGATTCGGCCAGGTTGATCAGCCGGCACAGGCAGCGCTGCAGTAACCCGCCCAGTTCGGCGCCCAGCGAGGAGCGCAGCAGGTCGCTCTCGAACGAGGCGTGGTGGTAGCGGGGCAGCAGCCACATCTCATAGGGCACCCGCGGCGCAAACGGACACAGGGCCAGGAAGTTCGGCGTGGCGTCCACTAGGCGCACCTCCTGGCGCAGCTCCTGCTGCAGGATGTCGCAGAACACGCACCTTTCCTTCAACTCGTAGTATTCCCGGCAGGTGCGCAGTTCGTAGAGCAGGCGCCGCGGGATGAAGGGGGTGGCGGCCAGTTCCGAGTGGGGGTGGGCGATGTGCTGCCCGGCCGGCGTCCCCACGTTCTTGAACACGCAGATGTAGCGAAATCGAAAATCCCGCTTCAGGTCCTCGATGCGCTGCGCATAGGTCAGCAGCACGAGCGCCACCGCCTGCGCCTCCGCCATCCAGAGCGGGCAGTTGTGGTCCGGCGTCTCGATGATAACCTCGTGCGCGCCGATGGGCCCCATCCGGTCGTAGATACCGACGGCGGCGCGCTGCGGGTCCTCCTCGATGCGGTACAGCGGGTGGGGGTGGGGGAAGACCCGGGTCGCGCAGCGGCCCCCGTCCTGGCCCTCCAGCGACAGGCGGAAGATCGGGGCCGCGGCCAGATCCGACTCCTGGCAATACGGGCAGGGGGCCGGCACCGCTTCGCTCGGCTCCTGGTCTCCGACGTGAATCCAGGTTCGCGTAATGGGGTCTTTGCGCAGTTCCATAGGCCGCCTATTCTATATCCCCAATCGTGCCCCGGAGGAAAGTGGCAGCAGCCACGCTGCCGCCTCGGGGGCGCGATCACGGCGCCAGGGACGCGGGCCGGCCCCCGGCTGCCGCCGCCCACTACCCACGGAGAAACGATGGCCAAACGACACTGGCAATGCCTCGCGGTCAAGACAGTCTTTTCCAGCCCCTGGCTCCGCTTGGAAGACCACCGCGTGCGAAGGCCCTCGGGCCGCCAGTTCCAGCACCTGGTGGTTCACGCCGGCCCCTCGGTCCTGGTC
>CAYVGN010000019.1:9073-15154 GCA_964451215.1 uncultured Acidobacteriota bacterium | reverse complement strand
AGCTGATTGCTGCCTCACCCATGGGCGAAGTGCATCAACCAGCCGAGGGCCACGACCACGCCCAGGAAGGCGGCGAAGCACCAGGCGAAGTAGATGAGGCGATCGCGGGTAGTGTTCTTGGTGATGACGGCAAACACCAGCGAGGTGAAGAAGGCGAAGATGGCCGCGGCCTGGAAATGAGTGAGTACGAGTTGCGCCATCGCTAGCGCCGTTCCAACTATCTTGGATTAATACTCTTGAACCAGACAGTAAGCCTTTGCCGCAGGTACCGCTTGCCCCTTCCGGTCTTCAGATACCGCTCGCGACGGAAAGCATCCGCCTGGCTCAGGCACGCCTCGTAGTAAACAAGGCGTAACGGACCGCGCTCTTGGGTGGAACGGACTCGCCCTTCGAGGTGGTCTCTGAGCCTTGCCCTCAGGTCCGACGTAGCTCCTGTGTACCACCGGCCATCCCGGGCACCGTACAAAACGTAAGTGTAGAACATAGCCGAGCAAGTTGGAACGGCGCTAGCTCTTCCTCCGCACCGCCAGATCATAGGCGTCCAGGATGACCAGGGCGTTGAGCAGGCCGGCGGTCAGCAGGAACTTGGTGCCGTAGTCGGCTGCCGCCGAGGGCGGCTCCGGCACCTGGTAGCCGAAAAAGCGGGCGGCCAGGTACAGCCCGCCGGCGCCCAGGTTGGCCAGCCAGGCGGCGGTGTCCACAATGTCGGCCGGGTTGTAGCTGTAGAGCTTGCCGCGCATGGCCAGGCCCAGCAGGAACATGGCCAGGACGCACGCCAGCAGGATCACGCCTCGGGCCCAGCGCCGCAGCCAGAAGTGCCCGCCGCCGGGCACCAGCCATCCCGCCACTACCGGCAGGTAAGCGGCGTAGTTGGTCTTTTCCTTATCGGCCGCTGAATTCCTTCTCTTTTTTGCCATTGCGAGTCGTTTCAGGAATACAGTGCTGCCTCCCTGAGCTTGGACGGCCCGGACCCCGCAGGGCGGGGCCGGGCCCTACGTGAGCCCCTGGCTTAGCCGGCGATGCGGACAATCTCGCGCTGGATGGCGCCGGTTACCCGGGCCTCGCGCTCGTCCACGTATACATTCACCTCGCTGCGCACCCCGAACTCGGGTAGGTAAATGCCCGGCTCGATGGAAAAGCAGGTGTAGGGAATGATCTCCCGCTCGTCTTTCGTCTCCAGGTTATCCATGTTGGCGCCGTTGCCGTGCACCCGTTCGCCGATGGAATGGCCGGTGCGGTGCGTGAAATACTGCCCGTAGCCGCGGACGGCGATGAAGTCGCGAACGACCTGGTCCACCTGCCAGCCGCAGATGCGCCGTCCTTCCCGCACCGCTGAAGCCACGTAATCCACGCCCGCGTCGCGCGCGGAGCGGACGATCCCAAAAATCTCGCGGATTGTTTGCGGAGGTTCGCTGTTTACGGCGCGGCCGGCGACAAACCCGACCCACGTCACATCATAGTATACCGCGCCGGGACGGTTCTGCTTTCCCCAGACGTCGAGCAGCACGAAGTCGCCCTCGCAGATGGGCCAGGAGCGGCCGCGGCGCGGCTCGTAGTGCGGGTTGCCGCTGTTCTGGTTCACGGCCACGATGGGAGGCTCTTCGGTGGTGAGCGCGGCGGCGGCGAATTCTTCCAGGATGAACTGCTGGGTGGAGAATTCGTCGGTGGGGAGGCGCCGGCCGATCTCCGCGAAGGCCAGTTCGACGATCTGGTCAATAGCCCGGCCGGCGGCCAGGTGCGAGGCCAGGGCTTCCGGAGACCAGCGCGCCTCGAAGAGCTGGACCAGGTCGGCTGAGGAAACCACTTCGGCGCCGAAGCTGCGCACCATCTCCACAGTGCCGGCGTCAACCAGGCCGACATAAGGGATGAGGTTGTTGGGCGAGTACTGCATGGCCAGGCGGCGGCGGCCCCGCACCATCTCCTCAACGCCGCCGGCCAGTTCCTGCCAGGACGAGTACAGCCGCTTGCGCCCGGGCAGCGCGTCCAGTTGCGCCCCCTCGATGCGGTGCACCAGCTTCAGCGGTTCCCCCTGCGCGGGGAGCAGGTAGAACCAGCGACGGGTGGCCATGGCGCCCGGCTCCAGGCCCAGCACCCGGTAGGCGATGGGGTCGCGGCGGTGGTGGTCGTAGAAAAGCCAGGCGTCCAGGCCGCGCTCGGCCAGCGCCTGCTGCATAGCTGCGATCTCGGCCATGGTGGTTAATCCGCTCCGCCCATGAGGTTCTTGATCGGCCCAGCGAACGCTGCCAGCAGCAGGCCGCAGACCACGGCAAAGGCCGCCACCGAGCCGAACAGCATAGGCAGGGAAAGTGATTCGTACAGCCCGGCGATGCGCCCGCCCAGGTAGTTGCCCACGGAAATGGACAGGAACCAGATGCCCATGATGAGGCCGCCCACCCGGGCGGGAGCCAGCTTGGTCATGGCGCTCAAGCCCACCGGGCTGAGGCACAGTTCGCCGATAGTATGGAGCAGGTAGGTGGTGAACAGCCACAGCGGGCTGACTTGGGCGCCCGCCCTGGCCAGCCCGGAGGCGCCCGCCATCACCGCAAAGCCCAGGCCCGCGCATACCAGCCCCAGGGAGAACTTGGCCGGGCTGGAGGGGTTGCTGGCGCCGAGCTTTACCCAGAGCCAGGCAAACACCGGGGCCAGCGTCACGATCATGAGGGCGTTAAGCGACTGAAACCAGCTCGCCGGAAACGAGAATCCCAGGACCTGCTTGTCGGTGCTGCGCTCGGCGAACAGGTTGAGCGTAGAGCCGGCCTGCTCGAACACCGACCAGAACAGCACCGCGGCGACGAACAGCACGGCGATGGCAACCAGGCGCTTGCGCTCCAGCGGCGTCCAGTCGCCGAAGAACAGCAGCCCGATGAAGCTGAGGAGCACCGTCAGCGTCAGCAGCAACCCGAAAGCCCTGGAGAGTCCCAGGGCGCTGACGCGCACCACGCCGGTAACGTGGAGCAGGGCCGGTGCAGCGACCAAGGTGGCGACCAGGCCCAGGCCCGCCCGGAGCTGGCGTTGCTGGCGCGTCTGCGCCGCGGCGCTTGGCGCTGGGGCCGGATGCAGGCCGGCCTCGCCCAGGTGCTTGCCGCCCACCAGGTACTGGATGATCCCCAACGTCATCCCCAGCCCGGCCAGCCCGAAGCCCAGGTGCCAGTCAATCCGCTGCCCGATGTAGCCCACAGCCAGGGGGGCCAGGAAGGCGCCCAGGTTGATGCCCATGTAGAAGATGGAGAAGCCGGCGTCGCGGCGGGCGTCACCGGTTGTGTACAGGCGGCCGACGATGGCGCTGACGTTGGGCTTTAGCAGCCCCGTCCCCAGAACAATCAGGATCAGTCCCAGGTAGAAAAAGGAGATGCTGGGAACCACTAGGCTGTAATTGCCCAAAGCAATGAGGATGCCGCCGTAGAGCACGGCGCGCCGCAGCCCCAGGAAGCGGTCGGCCAGCCATCCGCCCGGCAGGCTGAGCATGTAGACCATGGCCGTGTACAGCCCGTAGACGGCGCTGGCCCGGGGCACGTCGAAGCCCAGCCCGCCCTGGGCCACCGTCGCGGTCATGAACAGGATCAGGAGCGCGCGCATCCCGTAATAGCTGAAGCGCTCCCACATCTCGGTGAAGAACAGCGTGGCCAGGCCGCGGGGATGGCCGAAGAACGAGGCCTGGTTTTCAGGCCTGGGTCCTGGTGTGGAGCTTGGCAATGTCAGCTTCCGTTCCCGCCCCGTCGCGGTTGCGCCTCTGCCTCAGAATTCAGAATTGAAGAAGTCAGAATTCTGAATGCCATCCTGACGCCATTCTGACTCCTGAATTCTGTATTCTGAATTCTGCCTGCCGCCGTGCGCTCCCTCGCTTGGCGGGGTCGCGCCTCGGTTTGGCTGGGCCCGCGCTTTCAGCCCGGCCGCTCACCGAAGATGGCCGTGCCGACGCGGACGATGGTGGCGCCTTCCTCGATGGCCACCTCGAAGTCGTGGGTCATCCCCATGGACAGCTCGGCCAAGCCCAGCCGGGCCGCCCACTGGCGCAGTCGCTGAAAATAGGGGCGCGCGCCCTCAGAGTTCTCTGTGTACGGCGGCATGGTCATCAGCCCGCGCAACTCCAGTTGGGGCAGCGCGGCGACCTCCCGGGCCAGCGCCTCCACTTCCGCCTCGGGGCAGCCTGCCTTGGTCGGCTCCGGACTCAGCTTCACCTCCAGCAGGACTGGCAGGCGACGACCCAGCTCGGCGGCCGCGTCGTGGAGGCGGCGCGCCAGCCGCACGCTGTCCACCGTCTCGACGACGTCGAAGAGCTGCGCCGCCCGCCGCGCCTTGTTCGACTGCAGGTGGCCGACCAGGTGCCAGCGGGCTCCGGCCAACTCCAGTTGCGGGCGCTTGGCCTCGAACTCCTGCACGCGGTTCTCGCCGAAGTAGCGCTGGCCGGCCTCGTAGGCCTCGCGGATGCGCTCGGGGGGCTGCGTCTTGGTCACCGCCACCAACAGCACCGAGCCCGGCGGCCGTCCGGCCCGCGCCAGCGCCCCCTCGATGCGTTCTCGCACCGCCGCCAGGTTCTCCGCGACAGAAGCAACTCCGGCCTGCTGGCGCCCCATTTTCCCAACCACTTTCCGGCACAGAAGGGATGTAGCCGTGCATGTCCCCGGCCACGTTCGCTGGAAACAGGCGAGCTGGCGGCATAAAGCCCAATGTCACTTACTTAAGCTTGTGGGTTTGCCTGGGAGCGCATCCCGCCCTGCGGGATGGCCTGCAACTTATTGAGTCCGAAGCAAAGCAGGCGGGATCCCGCGCTGCGGGACGCCCCCGGGGTACTGCGGACTCGTAAAGTAAGTGACATTGGGCATAAAGCCGCCGCTACACGCAAACAAAAATTCTAGCATGGTATGATGACGCGTTTCGCCATGGACGGCAGCCGGGGCTGGTTCATCACCTTCGAAGGCATTGACGGTTCGGGCAAGACCACGCAACTGGAGATGCTGGCGCAGCGCCTGCGGGAGCAGGGCATCGCGGTAACGATGGCGCGGGAGCCGGGAGGTACGCCGGTGGGCGAGGCTATCCGGCGCATCCTGCTGGATTCGGCCACCGTGCGGCTGTCGCCGGTGGCGGAGGTGCTGCTGTACTTCGCCTCGCGAGCGCAGAACGTCGTCGAGGTAATCCAGCCAGCACTGGAGGCCGGGCAGGTGGCGCTCTGCGACCGGTACGTGGATGCCTCGGCCGCCTACCAGGGGGCCGGCCGAGGTCTGGGGCAGGCAGTGGTTTCGGAACTGGAGCGCATTGCCTGCCGCGGCCTGAAACCCGACCTGACCTTCGTCCTGGATATCGCGCCGGCCACCAGCGTGGCTCGCGCCCTGGAGCGAAACCAGGGAGCGGCGCGGTTGGGGCGGGAGGACGAGAGCCGCTTCGAGCGAGAAGGCCTGGAGTTTTTCACCCGCGTCCGCCGCGCCTACCTGGAAATCGCCGAGCGTGAGCCGGAACGCGTCGTGGTTGTTGACGGGGAGCGAACGCCGGATGCGATTCACGCCGAGATATGGGAGAAGGTCGTCGAACGTTTGACGTTTAACGTTTAATGTGGAGCAGGGAAGCAGCCCCACTTTGGGTGAGACGTGAAACGCGGAACGCTACTGATCTCTGCGTGAATTAGTTACCGCCCCGTGTCAGGGCACGGCTTCAGCCGTGCCGAGCAAAGGCCCTCGCGTCTGGGCTTTAGCCCCTGAGGTTCTTCGATTTAGCTCAACCTCAGCGGCTAAAGCCGCCCTGTGCTGAGTTGCCCCGGCACGGCCCCGCTCTGCGGGGCCGTGCCCTGACCCAACGTGGGTGGTAACCTATTTCCGCAATCCACGTTAAACGTGAAACGTTAAGCCATGGGCTGGGAGCAATTCCGAGGCAACGCGGCGGCAGTGGAGTCGCTGCGCCGCATGATCAGCGCAGCACGGTTGCCGCACAGCCTCATCTTCAGCGGTCCGGCCGGGGTGGGGAAGTTCACCCTGGCCACGATGGTGGCGCGCGCGGTCAACTGCCTGGACCCGGAGGCGCTCCGGAGCGGTGATTTCTGTGGTCGGTGCGCCAACTGCCGTGCTATCGGCCAGTTGGAGTCCTACGAAG
>CAYVGN010000019.1:0-9063 GCA_964451215.1 uncultured Acidobacteriota bacterium | reverse complement strand
TACGAAGATCGTGAGGAGTTCCGCCAGATCCTGGCAGAGAGGCCACGGCTGTCGCTGGAGGAGCGCCGGGAGAACCCGCTGCTGCTAAGCACGCACCCTGACGTCTTTGTTCTGCCGCCCGACGGCAAGACGCAACAGATCTCCATCCACCAGGTGCGGCGGATGGCAGCGCTGGCGCAGTACCGGCCGGCCCGGGCCCGGCAGCGGGCCTTCCTTCTGGACCAGGCCGACCGCATGGACGAGGTGGCAGCCAGCGCCATGCTGAAGATCCTGGAAGAGCCGCCGGCCGGTACGCTGCTTCTGCTGACCGCCGTCTCCTACTTCGAGCTGCTGCCCACCATCCGCTCGCGCGCCATCCGGCTGCACCTGGCGCCCCTGCCCAGCGGCGAGGTGGAGCGGTTGCTGGAGCCGCTGCCCTGGTCGGCGGTGGAGGAAGCTCTGGCCGCCCGGCTCTCGGAGGGCAGCCCCGGCGCCGCCCGGCGCATGGACCTGGAGGAATCGCGCAGCCTGCGCGCCGAACTGCTGGCCCTGCTGCGCGACGGGGTGGAGGGAGGGAACTTCTCGGACCTGTTCGCCCGCAGCCAGGCCCTGGCCCAGACCCGCGAAGAGAAGCTTGAAAAACTCCTCGGCCTCCTTTATAGTTTGCTGCACGATATCCTTTACCTGGTGGTGAGCCGGCAGGTGAGTGGAACCAGCCATTCGCTGCGGAACCTGGATCTGGAAAAGGAGCTGGCGGCCATCGCCGGCCGCGTGGATTGGGAATGGGTCCTGCGGGCGGCGGAGCGGCTGGATCGCCTGGATCGCCTCCTGCGCCGCAACATCAACAAGCAGGTCGCGCTGGAGTCTCTGGCGATTTCGTTGGGTCGGAACCGGGAGGGCCGCTGAGCGGCGCCCTACTAGACGCTTGCCCCTCGGCCCGTAATGTGCTAGCGTTTTAGCTAAGAACATTCCGAACCGTTGTACGGGCCGGGATTACACCTTCTAGTGAGACATCGCCGTGAACAACGACCGCATGAGAGATAGCTCAAGAAGTCTCATAGTGAACCGCAAACTCATCCGTCCGTCATTGACCGAGATCAAGGAACAAATGGCGGCCCGTCCCCCTCGCAAGAAGCCTGCACCACCGGAGTCCACCAACGCCGAGAACTTTTACTACGTCAAGCAGATGCAGGCGCGTACACCGATGGTGGTGGTATTGCAGGACGGTGAGGAGATCCACGGCGTGATCGAGTGGTACGACAAGAACTGCATCAAGGTCAATCGGACCAACGGGCCCAACCTGCTCGTCTACAAGCCGAACATCAAGTACCTTTACAAGGAGACGGAGACGAAGACGGCGGGCGCGGCCAACGGGTAGGCGGCAGGGATCAGGCGTTCGGTGCCGGGGGAAAGGCGTCCACAGGCCGCCGGCTTCCCCAGGGACCCGACGCCTGAAACCTACCGGGGGCGGGCGCGCTGTTCCAACCGGTAGCGGCGGCGCGCCTCGGCCTGCTCATAGCGCCGCTTCTCTTCCTCGCTTTCCGGGATGACCGGCGGGATGGTTATGGGCTGCCCCTCGCTGTCCAACGCCACGAAGGTCACGTAGGCGGAACTGGTGTGCCGCCGCTCGCCGGTCAGGATGTTCTCACTGAACACCTTCACTCCCACTTCCATGGACGTCTGAAAAACCCGGTTCACCGACGACTTCAGGATGACGAGGTCGCCGACGCGGATGGGGTGTCGGAAGTCCACGTGGTCCATGGCGGCAGTGACCACGTAAGTGCGCGAGTGGCGGTAGGCGGCGACGGCCGCCACGATGTCCACCAGGTGCAGGACCTTGCCGCCCAGGATGGTCCCCAGCGGGTTGGCGTCGTTGGGCAGCACCACCTCTACGATCTCGGCGTGCGACTCACGAACCGGCTTGCCTTCTAGCTGCATCGCTTAACGTTTCAGCGGCGCGAGGGGCCTCCTGACGTCGCCGGCGACTTCTTGCGCCGCAGGTAGGCCCGCACATAGGCCAGCGCCTGCTGATGGACGTTTGGATCGGCAGGCGGGTTCCGGAAACGGTCGTGAGCGACACCGTATTCCAGCCGGCCGTGCTCCAGCGGGCGGTGGTCGCCCTCCAAAACGTAGGTGATCACGATCATGTCCTGCCTGTCGCTGCTGACCGTGAAGCGGGCGGCATCCACGCGCGCGGACTGGAGGAAACGCGGGCACCACTCGCGGACATAGCCCAGGTTGCACCAGTTCTTCAGCTCTTCGTCATTAGGGTGGCAGGCGGGCGCCGAGGCGCGGCACTCGCCGTCGTAAGTGTCGCCCAGCGGCACCTGCCGCCGGGTGCCTGAGCCAGGGGTCTCAACCGGCTCTGTGGGGTGGAAGAAGGGGCAGGCCATTTCGCCTCGCCTCACGGAACGCGCATGGTCCTGGGCGCCTGGCTTGGGGCCGGGTACAGCATACCCGGCCCGGTGTCGCGAGCAGCGTATGATATGCCGCGTTTCCACCAAACTCAAACGTTTAACGTTCAACGCCTGACGTTCAACGTCTGGCAGGCTGCTGAGAAGCGCCCCTGGCGAGGTGGACAGGCAAGAATGCCTGTCCCACTGCGTTGATGAGGTTTGGATTAATACCGTACCGCTCAACGGCAGTCCCACAACTAGGGGGCGGACGTAGGGCCCGGCTTTAGTCCGGGCCGAAGATGCTGCGTTAGATGGGCTTGGGCGCCGGTTGGAACAAGCGGAGCAGGACCTTGTCGATCAGGTTGGGGAACCAGCGGTAGAGGCCGATGAAGCCGTGCAGCGCCACCGGCACCACGATCTCCCGTTTCTGCTCCCGCGATGCCTTGACGATGGCCCGGGCGCAGCGCTCGGCGGAGATTGAGCCGCGCTTGCTGTGGAACTGCCGCGGCGCCTCGCCCCAGTAGGCGTTGGCGCGGAAGCGCGTGCGCACGGTTCCCGGGTAGACGCCCAGCACGTGAATCCCGAAGGGCTTCAGTTCCAAGCGCAGCGAGTCGGTGAGCGCCCGGAGGGCGAACTTGCTGGCCGAATAGGCGCCCATCGCCGGCATCGCCACGTGTCCCACCACCGAGCAGATGTTCACGATCTGCCCTTCGCGGCGGTACTTCATCTGAGGCAGCACAATCTGGGTGAGCTGGAGCGGGGCAAACACGTTGAGCAGGAAGAGGCGCCGGCACTGCTCCAGGTCCGTGTCGGCGATCTCCGCAAACATCCCCACGCCGGCGTTGTTGACGAGAATGTCCACGCGGCCGAAGCGCTGCAGCACACGGTCCACCAGCTCCAGGCACTGGCGCCGGTCGGTAACGTCGGTGGGGACCTGGAGGGCACGGCCGCGGGGCAGCGAGGCGGCTAGGGCCTCCAGCGGCTGGCGCGACCGCGCCGCCAGCGCCACCCGCGCGCCCTCACCCGCATAGGCGCGCGCCAGCGCCTCGCCAATCCCCCTGGAGGCTCCCGTGATCAGCACCACCCGGTCATGAAGTTCCATGCGCCTATTCTAAGGCGGGAGGCCCCTGGGCTCTCACGCGGCAGGTCCCGCACCCTCCCGTCTCCAGTTGCCGACCCCCTGCCTTTGCTCTCCAGCCTCCCGCTTGCCTGGTGTTACCATGGAGTGAATGGAAGAGTTGCTGCTCCCCCTGTTCCCCCTGGAAGTGGTGCTGTTTCCCGGGCAGCGCCTGCCGTTGCACATCTTCGAGGAACGTTACAAGACCATGGTCCGGGAGTGCCTGGCGGGGGAAAGCCCGCGGGAATTCGGGATCGTGCTGGCCAAGGAGAATGCCATCCTCAACGTCGGTTGCACGGCTGCGGTGGTGGAGGTGACGCGGCGCTATCCCGACGGCCGCATGGACGTGGTGGTGGCAGGGCGCCGCCGCTTCGAGGTCCTGTTCGTGGACAAGAGCAAGGAATACCTGCGGGCCGCCGCGCAGTTCTTCCAGGACGACGACCCATCGGTGCCCGCCGATCTGGCCGAGAGGGCGGTGGAGCTGCACCGGCAAGTGGTGGAGCTGCTGCCGGGGGAGAGCGGAGCGGCCGGCAGGGAAACGGCTGCCGACAGCCAATTGCCGCTCTCTTTCCGCCTGGCCGCCCTGCTGCCGCTGGACCTGGACTTCAAGCAGCTCCTGCTGAGCTTGCGCTCGGAAACCGAGCGCCTGCAGCGGGTGGTGGAGTACTTCCAGCAATTGTTGCCGCGACTGCGTCTGGCGAGCTGGGCCCGCGTCAAGGCCGGCGGCAACGGGCATTGTCGGTGACCAGACCCTGAAAAGTCCACTAGTGCCGTGACCGCCTGATTTCTACCCGATGACGCCCTCTATCCCTGTGTGCGCGTAGTCTTCACGACCGTACTCAAGGGAAGAAACTAAGCGGTCACGGTACTAGGCTCCAGGCTCTAGTAGGCTCTAGGCTTTAGGCTCTAGGCTTCAGGCTTCAGACCGCAGTCTTCAGCCTGGTAATGGCCACTGGCTTCCGCTCGCGGTTCTGTCTTACTCCAGTTGGACTGCAATGCGGTTGCTTTCGCTGCCGTCGGCGAGCAGGGCGGCGGAGAGGCGGCCGCGGTCGGGGAAATCTGCAGGGACCAGGATGTTGACCTGGTCCAGGCCCGGGAAAGAGGGCTGCGGCCCGGCGTACAGCACCGGCACCGCGCGCCCGTTCAGCAGTGCCTTGACGCTGCCGGCGTGACGCAGGCCGGTGCCGAACAGCGCCAGGTAGAGCGGCGCGCCCGCCGCACGGAACGGCCCGGGCTGAAACGTACGCGCGTCCAGAACTGCGGGAAACAGGCGCGGAACGACGCGGGCAATGGTGGCCCCGGCCGTGGTGATCCTTCCGTCGCCGGCGGTCACGACCACCTGTGCCCGGCCTTCCTGGAGTCCTGCCGGCGCTACCAGGTTCACCTGGTCGCTGCGGACAAACGCCAGTTCGGCCGCTTTCCCGTTGAGGGATACGCGTGTGCCTGCCAACTCCTGCGGGAAGTGACCGGAGGCATCGGGCGTCGCGGTGGCAGTGCCGATGGCCAGGCGGCCTTCTGCGTAAATCGTCGCCAGGCTGTCGGGGGCCAGCTCCCGCGTGGACGAGTCAGCCGCTGATGTGGCAACGGCCACCCCAAAGGCTTGGTTGCCCGGATCGGAGCCCACCGCGCTCACTGTCATGGGCGTCGCACCAAGGGTTCCGTAATACATCCGATAGCGGTTCTCCCCGATGGGAATCACAGTAGGGTCAAAGCTATTCGGCTGGGCGCCCGCGGTACCAACCCGGACCCCGGCATCGGCGGTGAAGTTCAGGCCGTCGGCCGAGTGGGCGCTCATGATGCCGGCGGGCCCGCTGCCCGGCGGGAAGACGTTGACCAGCCCGAACAGCCAGTACTGGCCGTTAGCAAGCAGGACCACGGCCGGATCCACCCAGCCGGTCATGCGGATGCCGGGCTCGCGCCTGAAGTTCAGGCCGTCGTCGGAGACGGCGCTGGCAATGCCGTTGCGGTCCGGCCCGCCGTGGGTGACGTAGTACATCCGGTAGCGTCCGTCAAAGGTCTGGACCACTTCGGGCACCGAGGCCCAGCCGGCGTCCACGGTGTCTTTCGATTCCAGGCGCAAGCCCTCGCGCTCGAAGTTCACGCCATCGGAGGAGATGGCGCTGAAGACGCGGTGGACGGCTTGGCCCGGCCCGCCGGGTCCGTCGGCGCCTTTGTAATAGAGTCGGTAGCGGCCGTCCGGCAGCCGCACCAGGGACGGGTCGCACACCACCGACTCCGGATCGCCCGGCCGGCCGCTGCCTGCCAGCCGCACACCGGGCTCCATCGTAAAGCTCACGCCGTCGCTGGAGTGGGCGCTGCGGATGCCCGGGCCCGAACAGAAGTAGAGCCGGATGCTGCCGTCCTCCAACCGGAAGGCGAATGGCACACTGCCTTCGGCCACGCGGAAGCCCTCTTCCTGACTCCAGTCACCCACCTGCCCGGCCAGGCGGGCGGCGAAGACCAGGAACAGCAAGTAAAGGCGCGCGCCAGCCATCGAGGTTGATTCTGCCATATCCGGGCCGTAGCCGGCCGCCGACACCACTGCCGAAGCCATCTCGCCGCAGCCCGCAAGAATTTCCTGGTGACCAATCGGGGCTGCTACAGTCCAATGGGCATGGGCTTTGACGGGCACCCATAGCCCGGATAGGATTCTCCCGTTGCCTTAAGGAGGAGCTATGAGGAAGCGAAGTTTCGTGTTGCTGATGGCCGGGCTCCTGGCTGCCGCCACGCTGGGCGCGCAGGAGCCGGCCAAGGCGCAGGAGCCGGGCGCTGAAGCCAAGAAGCCTGAGCCTCCCAAGGACAAACCCTTTGCCGAAGTCGTCAAAAGCGCGCAGGTCATCAAGGGCCTGTTCACCCTCTACCGCACAGAGGAAAAAACCTTCCTGGAACTGCTGCCCGATCAGCTCGACAGGATGTACATGCTGTCGCTGACCTGCGAGTCGGGCCTGGGCGAGCGCGGCTTCTACGCCGCAGAAATGTGCGGGGAGGCACCCATTGAGTTTCGCAAGCAGGGCAAGAACATCCAGCTCATCGCCAGGAACACGCGCTTCACCGCGAAGGAGGGCACGCCCCTGCGGCGGGCGGTTGACCGCTCCTTCAGCGACTCAATCCTGGGCATGACCAAGCTGGAGAGCCTGCCCCATCCGGAGCGCAAGAGCTTGCTGATTGACCTGGGTGGGCTGTTGCTGACGGATCTACCCATGCTCAGCTACGGGCTGGAAGCGACGTTTCGAATCCCTTACCGGTTCGACGCCAAGAACAGCGCATTCGGCGTGCTGAAGGGGTTCGAGAAGAACGTGGAGATTGAGGCGCTGGCGCACTACGCGACCGAGCGGCCGCCGCTGCCGCCGCTGCCCGCGCCCGGCGTCACGCCACCGCCGCAGCCACCTCCGCCGCGCAACCTGCCCGATGTGCGCAGCATGGTTTTTCGCCTGCGCTACAGCCTGTCGGAGTTGCCCCAGACCGGCTACCGCCCCCGGCTGGCCGACGACCGCGTGGGCCACTTCTTCCAGCAGTCGCAGGATTACAGCACCGACATCCACTTCGAGTCCAGCCGCCGCTACGTCAACCGTTGGCACCTGGAGAAGGCCGATCCTTCCTCTGCCCTGTCGCGCCCCAAGCAGCCCATCGTCTTCTGGCTGGAGAACACGGTTCCGGTGCAGTACCGCGACGCGGTCCGCGAGGGCGTCCTGCTATGGAACAAGGCGTTTGAGCGGATCGGTTTCCAGGACGCGATCGAAGTGAGGCAGCAGCCGGATGACGCCGACTGGGACCCGGCCGACATCCGCTACAGCACGCTGCGCTGGTTCGCCGGCTACCCTGACACGAGCTTCGCCCAAGGCCCCTCACGCACCAACCCGCTGACCGGGCAGATTTACGACGCCGATATTCGCTTCGCCGAGGGCCTCACCCGCTTCTTCCGGCGCGAGATCAACGAAGTGATCAGCCCCGTCACCATGCCGGGGCTGGAGCAAGCTCCGCGGCCCTTCCTGGCGCCCTGGCACAACGGGTCAACGGCCTTCTGCGACCTGGCCGCCTTCAAGGCGCCCGAGGCTGAGTTCGCCTTCGACCTGCTGCTGGCCCGCGGGATGGAGCCGCAAGGGCCGGAGGCGGAGAAATTGATCCACGACTACCTGGTGGAAATCGCCGCCCACGAAGTTGGCCACACCCTGGGCCTGCGGCACAATTTCCGCGCCAGCACCATTCACACCCTCGATCAGCTCCAGGACACCGGCCTGACCCTGCGCGAAGGGCTGACCGGCTCGGTCATGGACTACATCCCCACCAACCTCGCGCTGCGCGGCCAGAAGCAGGGTCAGTACCATCAAACCACGCTCGGCCCTTACGACTACTGGGTCATCGAGTACGCCTACAAGCCCATCGAAGGCTCCACGCCCGAGGAGGAATTGCCGGAACTGCGGAAGATCGCCGCGCGGGCAGCTGAACCGGCGCTGACCTTTGCCACTGACGAAGACGCCGGGATCGGCGGCGGCCCCTTCGACATGGACCCGGCGGTCAACCGGAACGATCTGGGCTCCGACCCGCTGAAGTTCTATGCCCATCGGGTGAGGTTGGCCAGGGAGATTTGGGCCAACATGGAGCAGAAGCTGGCAAAGCCCGGCGAAGGCTACCAGGTGCTGCGCCGCAGTTTCAACCTGGCCCTGTCGGAGGCAGGCCGTGGTCTCTATCTCGCCTCGAAGTACATCGGCGGGGTTTACCACCGGCGCGACCACGTCGGCGACCCGGGCGGCCGCATCCCGTTTGAGCCCGTGCCGGGGGCCAGGCAGAAGGAAGCACTGGCGCTGCTGCGCGACAACCTGTTCTCGCCGCGCGCCTTTCAGTTCTCGCCGCAACTGCTGAACAAGCTGGCCAACCCCCGCTTCTCCGATTGGACCAACATCGCCTCGATGCAGACGCGCTTTGACGTGCCCATCCACGAGATGGTGCTGTCGGTCCAGAAACAGGTGCTCGACCGCGTTTATCACCCGGTGGTGCTGAGCCGCATCCTGGATTCGGAGGTGAAGGTGGCTTCGCCCGGCCAGGCCTTCAGCCTGGGACTGCTGTTCCAGACGCTCCAGGAGGCCGTCTGGGCGGAGGTGAAGGCGCCCGGCGAGCCGCTCTACATCAACAGCTACCGTCGGAGTTTGCAGCGCGAGCACCTGCGCAAGCTGATCGCCATGGTGCTGCGCGACGCCAACGTGCCTGAAGACGCGCGGACGCTGTCGCGCCAGGGGTTGGTCGCCCTGCGCAGCCAGTTGCAGGCCGCGCTGGCGACGGCCGGGGCCAAGGCTTCGCTGGAGACGCGCGCGCATCTGAGCGAGTCAGTCGCCCGCATTGATGAGGCGCTGAAGGCCACCATGCAGCGCACCGCCATCTACTGATCTCTGCGTAGATTGGTTACCGCCCCGCGTCAGGGCACGGCTTCAGCCGTGCCGAGCAAAGGCACTCGGGTCTGGGCTTTAGCCCCTGAGGTTCTTCGACTTAGCTCAACCCCAGCGGCTAAAGCCGCCCTCTGCTGAGTTGCCCCGGCACGGCTGAAGCCGTGCCCTGACTCAACGTGGGTGGTAACCT
>CAYVGN010000018.1:10948-15461 GCA_964451215.1 uncultured Acidobacteriota bacterium | reverse complement strand
CCCACTGGGCGATCCCCCTCCCGCCTGGCGCTCGGGCGGCCGCGCCACCTCCTACGAGCTGCCCGGCAGCGACGAGACCATCGACAACTGCCAGCATGTTCTGCTGGGCTGCTGCACCAACCTGCTCGACTTCTACCGGCGCCTGGGCGCCGACCACCTGATCCGCTTCCACGACCGCATCCCTTTCCTGACACCGGACGGCCGCCAGTCGGTGGTCGAGGCCGACGGCTGCCCCGCCCCGCTCCATTTTCTGCGCTCGCTCCTCCGGTTCCACGCGCTTTCCTGGCGGGACAAGGTCGCCATCCTGGCCGGAATGGCGGCGTTGGGGTTCGAGCTGGGCCTTTTGTCGCGCGCCCGGCTGGACGCCGAAACCATGTTCGACTGGCTGCGCCGCCACCACCAGACCACACGCGCCATCAATTTGTTTTGGCGCGTGGTGCTGACCAGCGCCCTCAACGAGGACCTGGAGCGCGTCTCGGCCTGGCACGGCTTGCAGGTCTTCTGGAAGGGCTTCCTGGTCAGCCGGGGAGCTTACCGGGTGGGCGTCCCGGCCGTGCCGCTGGGAGAACTCTACCGCCTGGATCTGCCCCGGGTGCGGGTCCACCTGCGCAAGAATGCCCGCTCCCTGGCGCCATCGGAGGGGCAGGTGGAGGCGGTGTGCTTCCAGGACGGCGAGCGCGCGCTGGCCCGCTGGTTCGTCCTGGCCCTGCCCTTCGAGGGCACACAGGAACTGCTTCCGGCCGACTATTCCGCCTTCACCCACTCTCCCATCGTCGGCGTCCACTTGTGGTTCGATCGCCCGGTGATGCAACATCCCTTCGCGGCGCTGCTGGGCCGAACCATGCAGTGGGCGTTTCGCAAGCCGGGCGAGGAAGGCTACGTCCAGTGCGTGGTCAGCGCCGCCCGGTCGCTGCTGCCCCTGGGCCGCAACGAGATCGTGGCGCTGGCGTTGCGGGAACTGGCCGAGTTTTTCCCGCTGCACGGGGCGGTGCTGCGCCGGTCGGCGGTGGTAAAAGAGGTGCGCGCCACCTACTCGGCGGCCGCCGGCGTGGAGCGCTTTCGCCCTCCCAGTCCCACCCACCGGGAGAACTGTTTCCTGGCCGGGGACTGGGTGGATTCCGGCTGGCCGCCTACCATGGAAGGAGCTGTGCGCAGCGGCTACCGCGCCGCCGAACTGATTGCCGCCCGCGCCGGGCGGCCGAGACGTTTTCTCCAGCCTGAGCTGGAACCGGAGGGGTTCGCACGGTGGGCACCCGCAGCCAGATTGCGTTCCTTCTAGCGCTCACCCTGGCCATCTATCTCAGCAGCGCCTTCCGCCCTGCGCTGCTGGATGACGCCGATTCGGTGCATGCTGAGGCGGCTCGCGAAATCCTGGAGCGAGGCGACTGGGTCACGCTCTACGCCAACGGCATCCGCTACCTGGAGAAGGCTCCCTTGATGTACTGGGCGATGGCGGGCGCCTTCCGCCTGCTGGGCGTCTGGGAGTTGCCCGCCCGTCTGCCGCTGGTGCTGGGCACCCTGGCGTTGGTATTGACTCTCTACGCCTTTGGGCGCTTCCTGTTCGGCGAACGGACTGGCTTTTACGCCGGGCTGGGCGGCGCCACCTGCTTTGGCATCTACCTGTTTACCCGCATCCTGATTCCGGAAGTCCTGCTGGCGCTTTTCATTACCGGCGCCTTCTTCTTCTTCCTGGCGGCCCGGAAACGGCAGCAGCCCCTGTTGTACTACGGCATGTACGTCTGCCTGGCGTTGGCGGTGCTCACCAAGGGCCTGATCGGTGTGATCCTTCCGGCCGGGATCGTCGGCGCCTGGGCGCTGCTCGCCGGTTCGCTGCCGAGGACGCTGCGGGAAATGCGCCTGGCCGCCGGCACCCTGATCTTGGTGGCAATTGCCGCGCCCTGGCACATTCTGGCCGGACTGCGCAACGAGAAGTTCTTCTGGTTCTATTTCATGAACGAGCAACTCCTCCGGTATCTCGGCAAGCGGATCCCCGTGGACTACGACACGGTGCCTTTGCCGGTATTCCTGGGCCTGCATCTGGTCTGGTTGTTTCCCTGGACACCGTTCCTCGTACTGGCATTGCGCGATTTGCCACGTGTGCTGCGGCCGCGCTTCGATCACGACCGCACGCTGCTGTTCCTCTGGCTGTGGGCCGGGATGGTGCTCCTGTTCTTCTCCTTCTCCACGCGCCAGGAGTACTACAGCTTCGCCGCCTATCCGGCGTTGATCCTGCTGGCGGCGAAGGCGCTGGAGGAAGGGGAGCGGCTCCCGGCGCGGGGGCTGGTAGCGGCCCACTGGGCGCTGCTGGCGGTGGCGGCCGTGACCGCTGCGGTCCTGGGGGTGCTGGTTGCCCTTTCACTCCGGGTCCAGGTGGAAGGAGACATTGCGGCCACCCTCACCAGGAACCCCCAGTACTATGCCCTGTCGCTGGGGCACTTCTTCGACCTGACCCCGGCTTCGTTCGCCGCGCTGCGCTGGCCGGCCGTGGGCGCTGCCGTGGCCCTGCTGGCGGGGAGTTGGCTGGCCCTGCACCTGCGCCGGCTGCGGAGGAACCTGGCGGCCGGACTCTGCCTGGCGCTGATGGCTGCCGCCTTCTTTTTCTGCGCCCACGCCGCGCTCAACGTTTTCAGTCCCCACCTCTCATCGCGCGGACTGGCGGACGCCATCGCCGCCGTTGCCCGGCCGGGTGACCGGATTGTCATCAATGGGGAATACGAGAGCGGCTCGACACTGAACTTCTACACCGGCCGCCGTCTCGACATCCTCAACGGGCGCTCCGCCAACCTCTGGTGGGGCTCTTTCTACCCGGACGCCCCGCGCATTTTCCTCGAGGACAAGGACCTGGTGAGGCTGTGGCAGGGACACGGGCGCATCTTCCTGGTAACCGAGGTCGAGAAGCAGCCCGCCCTGGAGAAGCTGGTGGGCAAAGCGCAGGTCTTCACCCGCTCAGGCGGCAAAGTCGTTCTCCTCAATCGCTAGCCGCCACAAGGGCACAGAGACAGGGAGAAGAAGAGGCGGGCATTTCTCTGTGCCCGCTGCGGCTCTGTGGCTTTATCCTTGAGGCCCTATGTTCCGGCTTCTTCTGTTCTTGCTCTCCGCGTCGCTGGCGCTGGCGGCGCCGCCCGGGCCGAGCCCGGCCGCCGAGCTGCGCGCCGTCTGGGTGGACGCCTTCAACGCTGGGATCCGGACGCCGGCCGAGGTGGAGAAGTTGGTGGCGGAGGCCCGGGCGGCAAACCTGAACACCCTCATCGTGCAGGTGCGGCGTCGGGCCGATTCGCTCTATATCAAGTCGCTGGAGCCGCCGGTCGAGGATCCGTCCTACGCCCCCGATTTCGACGCCCTGGCCTGCGTGATCGAGAAGGCCCACGCCGCCGGGCTTCAGGTGCACGCTTGGATCAACGCCATGCCGGTCTGGCGCCGGGGCCAGGCCCCGCCGCGCGATCCCAAGCACATCTTCAACACGCGCGGTCCTTCAGCCACCGGGCGCGACAACTGGTTGACCTGCACCCCGGAAGCAGAGATGGTTTACCCGGTCGGCTACTTCCTGGACCCGGGTCATCCGGAGGCTGCCGCCCATGTCGCTGCCGTCGTACGAAGCGTAGTGCAAAACTATGCCGTGGATGGCATCCACCTCGACTACATCCGCTACCCGGAAACCGTCGGCGCGACGCCGGAAACCGGCGCCCCGGTCGGATACAACAAGGCGAGCCTGGAGCGCTTCCGCAAGCGCTACGGCGTCGAGGGGACGCCCGCCGCCAACGACCCGCTGTGGTCCGCCTGGCGGCGCGAGCAGGTCACCAACCTGGTGCGCCGCATCTACCTGGAGGCGGTCGAGATCAATCCCAGGATCAAGATATCGGCGGCGGTCATCTCCTGGGGCGACGGCCCCGACAAACCGGCCGACTGGGTCCGCTCCAACGCTTACAACCGCATCTATCAAGACTGGCAGGCATGGCTTCGGGAAGGAATCCTGGACCTGGCGGTGCCGATGAACTACTTCCGCGCATCCGATGCCAAGACGCGTGCCTTCTATCAGCGCTGGGTGAAATTCGAGCAACGGTACAAGCACGGCCGGCATCTGGCGGTGGGTATCGGCGCCTATCTGAATTCCCCGCAGGAGAACCTGGCGCAGTTGCGGCAGGCGCTCGACCCGCTCCGCCGCCGGCGGAAACACGCGGTGGACGGCGTCAGCTTCTTCTCCTACGCCAACAATCAGAAAACCATGGCCGAGCTTGCGGCGCTGTTCCCCGCGCCAGTGCCCGTTCCGCTGATGAAGTGGAAGGAGCGGCCCCAGCGCGGGTACTTGTGCGGGATCCTGGACGGGGCTGACGGGGTGCGGGTGGAGATTGCGCGCAAGCGCCGGCTGGGCTGGCCCCGCCAGTTTACCGTGGCCGATGCCAACGGCTTCTTTGGCGCCGTCCACCTCAAGCCGGGCACCTATCGCGTGAAGATTCCCGAACGCAATCTCACCAGTTTGCTGATGCGAGTGGAGCCAGGGCGGGTGACGCGCGTG
>CAYVGN010000018.1:3072-10848 GCA_964451215.1 uncultured Acidobacteriota bacterium | reverse complement strand
AAATGAACATCTCTTCGTCCTGGGTGGCGCGCTCGGGCAGACGGCGGCCGCGCCGCCTTGTCATGTAGTCCACCGCGGTACGGACGCCCACCACCAACGCGTGGATCTCCCGGATGGGCCGCACGATGCTCCGCTCGATGTCCTCGACCATGCGCTCAAAGCGCCCCAGCGTGTCGGCCACCAACTCGTCCACACGGATGATCTGCAGGCGGGCGCGATCGCTAGCCTCGCTCAGCACCGCGTCCACCTTGGCGACCTGCACCCGGGCCGACTCCTGCAGCTCTTCGAGCGTGCCGGCTACTCGCTCAGCCTGCTTGCGCGCGTCATCAACCAGCGAGCGGGCGTTGGCCAGCAGCGGGTGCACCTGGGCGTCCAGCAACGAGTGGACCCGGGTCTCCAGGCTGCGGAACGCCACCCAGATGCCGCCCAGGAGCAGCACCTGCAACAGGAGGGCGACCGCCATGATCACCACAAACACGCCGATGAAGATGTAGAACCATCCAGGAGGGGGCATAATGTATAGCTTCATTCAAGGTAGTGCCCGGCTCGCTGCGGCGACTGCCGGGCGTGCAGGGACAGGCATTCTTGCCCGTCCTTGCGCCGAGCGATGGGCCGGAATACCCGTCGCCAGCGCCTCTTCAAGTCTCTGAGGGCTCTTCCCCACGCTCGCGGGCCCGCGCCTCACGGTAGGCCTGCTTGCCGGCCTCGACGGCCTCGCCCACATCCTTGGCCGCCCGCCGATAAGCTTCTTTGCCCTTGCTGACGTACTCCTCGGCCTGCTCGCGCACCTCGCGGCCCTTCTTCGCCATGTAGTCCCGCCCCTCGGTCGCCTTCTCGCCCAGGTACTGCCGAGTCTCCTCGCCCGAGCGGGGAGCAAACAGGATCCCGATCACGGCGCCCACCCCGACTCCGGCCAGGAAGTATGTGATCTTGCTGCTGTCGTCCGCCATAAGTGCCCTCCGTTTCCCGCTCTATTTAACCACAAAGGCACAAGGACACGAAGGGAGAATCAGCGCAAGGGACGCGGGCCGCCGCAGGGTGTACAGTCCGGCGAGAATGGACGCCCCTCCCCAACGTTGCGGACGCCAGCAGCAGCCGTTGAGCGGCCCGCGATCGAGCCGGGGCCTACCACCGGTCAGCCTTGCGGTTGCATGGAGCGGAGGTGCTGGAGGATACGGGCGGCCTGGGCGCGGCCGGCAACCCGCGCCAGTTCTTCCTCAGGAACTTGGCGCAGGGCCTGGAGGCTGCCGAACTGCTCCAGAAGCTTGCGCGCGGTCTTCTGGCCCACGCCCGGGATTTGCAGCAACTCGGTGGTGATGCGGCGCGCCTGGCGGCGCTGCCGGTGGAAGGTAACAGCGAAGCGGTGCGCCTCGTCGCGCACCATCTGGACCAGGTGCAGGATGGGCGAGTGGCGGTCCAGCACCACCGGCTCCCCCTCCTGCCCATGGACGTAGATGATCTCTTCCTTCTTGGCGATGGCGGCCAGCGGCTGATTGATGACGCCCAACTCCTCCAGGGCCCTGGCGGCGGCGTGGAGTTGCCCGAGGCCGCCGTCCACCAGCACCAGGCCTGGAAGCGGCCTCTGCTCTTCCTGCAAGCGGCGATAGCGGCGCCCCACCACCTCGCGCACGCTGGCAAAATCATCGGCGCCCTCCACTGTGCGGATGATGAACTTGCGATACTCGCCCTTCCTCATCTTGCCGTCTTCCCACACCACCATCGAGGCGACCGTGTCGGAGCCCTGCACGTGCGAAATGTCGAAGCACTCGATGCGTCGCGGCGGCTGGGGCAGGCCCAGCGCGTCCTCCAGCGCCTCGGCGATGGCCTTCCAGGAGGGCTTCAGCACACGGAACCGCTGCTCGAAGCTGTGCCGGGCGTTCTTCTCCACCAGCTCCAGCAGCGCCCGCTTCTGGCCGCGCTGCGGCGTGTGGATCTCCACCTTCCGCCCCCTCTTCTCCGTGAGCATCTCGGCCAGCAGCTCGCGATCCTCGAAGTCGGCCGGCACATGGATGGCCGAGGGGATGAAGGCCTGGTCCAGGTAGATCTGCTTGAGCAGCGAGGAAAGGAACTGCGAGCCGCTGAGCGCTTCCTCCTCGGCCGGCAAGTCCTCCCAGAAGAACTCGCGACGGTCCACGATGCGGCCGTTGCGCAGGTGGAAGAGGTTGATGGCGGCCAGCGCGCCCTCGCGGTACAGGCCAAAGATGTCGATGTTGTCGCCCTCGGCGGCAGCCATCTTCTGGCGCTGCTGCAGGTCCTCGATGGTGGAGACCAGGTCACGATAGGCGGCTGCTTCCTCGAAGTGCTCTAGCGCGGCGGCCTCCTGCATGCGCCCCCGCAGGCTGCGCACCAGGTCGCCCTGCCGGCCTTCCAGGAACAGGCGCACATCACGCACCGCCTCGCCGTACCGCTCGTCGGTGGTGAGCCCCTCGACACAGGGTCCCAGGCAACGGTGGATGTGGTATTGCAGGCAGGGACGCGGGTGGCGGCGCACCAGGTCCACGCTGCAGGAGGGCACCAGGAAGCAGCGATGGATGAAGTTCACCAGCCGGTGGGCCAGGTGCGCCGGGAAGTAGGGGCCGTGGTAGATGGAGCCGTCCTTCTTCAACCGCCGCGTGACGTACACCCTGGGGTACTGCTCCCCGGCGGTCAGCTTGATGTAGGGGTAGGTCTTGTCGTCGCGCAGCAGGATGTTGTAGCGCGGCTTGATCTGCTTGATCAGGTTGTTCTCCAGCGCCAGCGCTTCCTTCTCGTTGTCCACCAGGATGTAGTGGACGTCAACGGCGTCGCGCAGCAGGCTGCTGGTCTTGGCGTCCTCGGCCTTGGCCTCGGCGAAGTAGGTCCGGAGGCGGTGCCGCAGCGACTTGGCCTTGCCGACGTAGATCACCTCCTCGGCAGCGTTCAGAAACTGGTAGACTCCAGGCGCAGCCGGCAGCGCGGCAATTTTCTCCGTCGAGACCATCCCCCATATATTGTAAGGCGGGAGAGAGGCGATGGCGGTTAAACCACGCACGACCGTGGACAATCCCCCAATCTCGGAGGTGGTGGCCACCCTGTCCACCGGGCAGAAGGTCAAGCGCCGCATCCTGCGCATGCGTGCCTGCAACGAGAAAGACGACAAGGGCAAGCTCTGCTGCGGGCACCTGAAGCGCTGGTACGGCTACGGCGGCGAAATCGAGAAGCTGTTCGGCCGAGAGGTGGAAATCTATCGCTGCGAGCACTGCAAGACCCTGTATCTGCCGAACCCGGAGGAAGAGCACCGGAGCGCGATCCTGGTTTTCTAGTGCCGTTCCAACTTTATCCGCCTATGTATTACACCTACCTCTTCGAGAGCACTTTGGACGGCCAGTGGTATACGGCAGCGACCGCGGACCTGAGAACCAGGGTTCCAGACCAGGCAGAAGGGCGGGTTCGTTCTAGGCGAGGGTGTACGCCCCTGCGCCTGGTTTACTATGAAGCCTGTCTGAGCCAACGGGACGCCTTCCGAAGAGAACGGTACCTGAAAACGGGCAGAGGTAAGCGCTATCTTCGGCAAAGGCTCACCATATGGCTCACATCGCTTAGCCCCAATAAGTTGGAACGGCACTAGCTGCCTTCGACTGGAACACGGCTTTCAGCTATCAGCTCTCAGCTTTCAGCTCTCAGCGATGAGCATTCAGCAGCCAGCCGTCGCCTCTCTCGTTTCCCGCGCGAAAAGCCTATTGCTGATAGCTTTCTCCGCGGTATTTTCTAAGGCTGCTACAATAAAGGCCGGAATGCTGGAAGTGCGCAATCCGTACACGCACGAGCTGGTCCAGGCGCTGGCCGAGCCGACGCTCAAGGATCTGGACGCGGCGATTGAGGAGGCGCGGACGGCGTTCGCCGAGACGCGGCGGTTGCCTTCTTACCGGCGGAGCGAGATCCTCTGGGGCATTCGCGACCGGCTGTCGGCCGACCGCGAGCGGTTCGCGCGCCGGATCACCGCCGAGGCCGGCAAGCCCATCCGCGAGGCGCGCACGGAGGTGGCCCGGGCGCTGCTGACGCTGGCGGTCGCGGCCGAAGAAGCCAAGCGGATCGGCGGCGAGGTTCTGCCCATGGACCTGGCCGAGATCGGGGAGGGCCGCCTGGGCATCACCCGGCGCTTCCCCGTCGGCCCCATCGGGGCCATCACCCCCTTCAACTTCCCGCTGAACCTGGTCTTGCACAAGGTGGGCCCGGCCATCGCCGCCGGCAACCCGGTCATCCTCAAGCCGTCCCCGCGCACCCCGCTCACCGCGTTGGCAGTGGCCGAACTGGCCGCCGCCTCCGGCTTACCTCACCGCGCCCTGCACGTCCTGCCGGGAGGGGCCGACATGGCCGTGGCCATGGCCGAGGACCCGCGGCTGAAGATGCTCACCTTCACCGGCAGCGCCCCGGTGGGTTGGAGCCTGAAGGCCAGGGCGGCCAAGAAGAGGGTGACGCTGGAGCTGGGCGGCAACTGCGGCGTCATCATCCATGACGACGCCGACCTGGAGTACGCCGCCCAGCGCGTGGTGGCCGGCGGTTTCGCCAACGCCGGCCAAAGCTGCGTCTCGGTGCAGCGGGTCTTCGTGCAGGCCCGAGCCTATGATGATTTTCTCTCCCGGCTCCTGCCCAAGGTGGAGGTGTTGCAGCTCGGCGATCCTCTGGAGGAGACCACCGACGTGGGGCCGATGATTGACCAGCCGGCGGCCGAACGCGCCGAGGCCTGGGTGCGGGAAGCCTTGGAAGCGGGGGCGCGGCTGCTGGTGGGCGGCCGCCGCGACGGTTCCTTCTTCTGGCCCACGGTGCTGGCCGACACCGCGCCGCAGATGAACGTCAACTGCCAGGAAGTTTTCGCCCCGCTCATCACCGTCACCATCTACGAAGAGTTCACCGACGCCCTGGCCCGGATCAACGACTCGGCTTACGGTTTGCAGTCCGGCGTCTTCACCCGCGACGCCAAGCGGATCTTCGAAGCCTTTGAGACACTGGAAACCGGCGGAATCATGATCAATGACGTGCCCACCTACCGCGTGGACCACATGCCCTACGGTGGGATGAAAGACTCCGGCTTCGGCCGGGAGGGACTGCGCTACGCCATCGAGGAAATGACCGAGCTCAAGATCATGGTGCTGAACCTGCGGTAGCGGGTGGGGACGGGCAGGAATGCCTGCCCGTGCGGCCTCTTCAAATCATCTGCTTGCGGCTCGGGAGAACCGTGAAGAAACCAGCAGCGGTATTTCTTGCCTGTCTACTCTGGGCGCTTCTGCCGGGGGCCTGGGGGGCGGCTGCGCCACCGGCAGTTCCCTGCTCCGCATCCCATGTTCCGCGCTCCGCTACGGGCAGCGACGGCCCAGATAACCAGTCCTGGCCTCAAAAGCGGGCGGCGGCCACCGATGCGCTGAAGGAGGTTGATGAACTGCTGAAGCAGGCCAGCCAGATCACCAGCCTGCCCATCCGGCACCCGGTGAACAGCGCCATCGCCGGCCAGCAGGAGATCCACAGCTTCATCGCGGAGCGGGTGAAAGAGACGACCGGGTCCGACCGCCTCCACGCCCAGGAGATGGCCCTGAAAAAGTTCGGCTTGCTGCCTGCTGACTTTGCGCTGGGCCCCTCCCTGATCAGCCTCCTGAGCGAGCAGGCAGCGGCTTTCTACGACCCCCGCCGCCGGCAGATCTTCATCGCGGATTGGACGCCCATCTCCCTGCAACGCCCGGCGATCGTCCACGAACTGACGCATGCGCTGCAGGACCAGCAGGTGGGCCTGGACGGGTTTCTGGAAGCCCCGGAGCTGAACTCGGACGAGCAGATGGCGAGGTCGGCGATGGTGGAGGGGACCGCGGTGCTGGCCATGATGGAATACATGCTCTCCGGAGCGGGCCTCAAGCCCGACGCCCTCCCCAATCTGGATGAAACGATGGCCTCGGCGACTGCGGCCGAAATCAACAAGTTCCCGGCCTTCGCGGCTGCCCCGCTCTACCTGCGCGAAACCCTGCTGTTCCCCTATACCGCGGGGATGCAGTACGTGCGCGCCCTGGTGCGAAAGCAGGGGAAGGCGGCTTATCTGGCGGCGCTGAAGAATCCGCCTCGTTCCACCGCCGAGGTGCTGCACCCGGACGCGCCCGCCCCGGCCGTTCCCACCGGCTTGCAGCCGCCGGATGTCCCGCCGCTTCCCCCCGGATACAAGTTGCTGGACAAAGACGTCCTGGGGGAGCTGGACGTACGGATCCTGCTCAAGCAGTATTTGGGCGAGAAAGCAGCCGGGCAGATCGCGCCCGGGTGGCGCGGACTCCGGTTCGCCGTCTACGAGAACCCGCAGACCGGCGCCGCTTTCCTGGTGCACCGCTCCGCCTGGAAGGACCCGCAAGCGGCTGGGAGCTTCGCCGAAGCCTACCGCCGCATCCTCATCGCCAAGGGAGAGAAGGACGCGCGGGTGGAAGTCTCCGGCGCCACCGTGGCGGTCTGGGAGGGAGTTGCTGCCGACCCTCAACCGCCAGGGAGCCGATCCCGCCAGCCATAGCCATTCCTGCCCTTTTCGGCGCTGACAGGCCGCCGCTCGGCCGGGAAGATCCGTGGTGCGGTTCCGTTCAAGCCTTTGAGCCTGCGCTGGCCCCGCCCGCCTTTGCCGTTCGCTACTTTCGCGTTGCCTTTGCCCACTTCTTCGTTGTAGCGATGATTCCCGTGTGTTATGTTGGTTCCGGGCTGGGCAGGCCCACTTTATTCTCATGCTTCATGGTCGGTCTGGCTGGGGCGGTATTGATCGAGGAGCGTTGGCAACCGGAAGGAAAGGAAGAATCGCGACATGGCTTATGTGATTGCCGAACCCTGCATCAACGTCAAGGACACCGCCTGTGTGGATGCTTGCCCGGTGGACTGCATCCATCCGAAGAAGGACGAGGCGGCCTTCGAAGCGGAAGCGCAGTTGTACATTGACCCTGTCGAGTGCATCGACTGCGGGGCCTGTGTGCCCGTCTGTCCCGTCTCGGCGATCTTCGCCCTCGATGATCTGCCGGACAAGTGGAAACATTTCACCGAGATCAACACCAACTGGTACAAGAAGTAGCCGCGGTTAGGTCAGAGGGGAGGCCACGGCCGGGTTCGCCTGCGCCGTGGCCATTGTTTCTTGTACGCGGCGTAAATGCAGGTCTGGCCCGGCCCCCTCCCGGACGGCCACCGCAGCGTGCCTCGAATACCCGCCACAGCCGGGCTCAATGCTGTTAGACTAATTGGTACACCTACGGTCAGGTTGGATTCAAATTGAGCTGGGAAGCGAACAGGAAGGTACTTTGGAACGTTCGGCCAGCGCGGCCCGCCGATTCTGCCCGCATCGCCGAAATCTATAACGAGGGCATCGAAGACGGCGAGGCGAAGCTGGAGGCGGTGCCGCGAACTGCCGAGCAGGTTCTGGCCCTGATGTGCACGCCCGGCTACCATCTGTTCGCCGCCGAGTGGGGCAACACGATCCTGGGCTGGGCGGCCATTTCTCCTTACGGCAGGGGTGAAGCGTACGCGGCGACGATTGGTGAGGCCTCGGTGTTCATCAGCCGCAGCGGGCGGTTCCAGGGCATCGGGCGCATCCTGATGGAGGCCCTGTTGAGAGCGGCGGAAGAGCGCGGCTATCACAAGCTGGTAGGACAGATCTTCTCCAGCAACGAGCCGAGCCGCCGGCTGTGCCGCTCCCTGGGCTTCCGCGAGGTGGGCGTGCACGAAAAGCAGGGACGGCTGGGCCACCGCTGGATTGACATCGTCCTGGTGGAGCGGCTGATTCCGGCCAGTGTGGAGAAGCTCTCAGGGCAGGGC
>CAYVGN010000018.1:878-3062 GCA_964451215.1 uncultured Acidobacteriota bacterium | reverse complement strand
GCTACGGTGAGGAACCGGCCAGGGGAGAGGCGCGTCGCCAGGATGAGGAGTGATGCCCGCTCTGTTCCGCGCAGATGTCTTTGCGGGGGCGCTGCGACGCCGGTAGCTCCAGCAACAACCAGACGCGCCGCCCGCGGCGGACAAAGGACAGGTCGGTGGTGAAGCCGCCCTGGCGGAACCGCCACTCCAGGACGGCGTCCACGATGGCATCGAACAGTTCGCGCTCTCCGCAGACCTGCTCGACCGCCTCCACCTCCCCGTTTCTTCCCACCCAGAAATGGATCCGGGCGCGGGCGCGCGGAGCGGTGTTGGTTTCCGGCGGCAGCCAGAGCGGCTTTCTGCCGGACAGCAGGGCCACCGCCGCTGCCTCCTTCAGTTGTTCGGCCCGCAGGCCTAGGGGCAGCCCCAAGAGCAGCACCACCGCCACAAGCCGCATGTCGCAAAGATAGCGCAAGCAAGAGGCGCTGTCAGCGGCCAACTGCCGGCAGCAGCCGGACGCGGCCGGCGCCAGACCCGGCTGCCCGCCGGATTTACCGGCACGGCGCGAACACCAGCGTCAAAGCGCGCCGGTACGATTGGCGCGCGCATGTGGCAGAATAGCCTTTTCGCCCAATGATTCTTTCTGAGGAGACGGTGCCTTGAGCCGAAGCCGCGCCAAGATCACGGCCCTGGGCTGCTATGTGCCGCCCCGGCTGCTGACCAATGCCGACCTGGAAAAGATGGTGGAGACCACCGACGAGTGGATCGTGGAGCGCACGGGCATCTCCGAGCGCCACATCGTCAGCGAGGGCATGGCCACATCCGACATGGCGGCGGAGGCAGCGCGCGCCACGCTGGCCTCGCGCGGCCTTTCGCCCCAGGACCTGGAGCTGATCATCGTCGCTACCGTTACCCCGGACATGTTTTTCCCCTCCACGGCCTGCCTGGTGCAGGACCGGCTGGGGGTGCGGCGCGCCTGGGGCTTCGACCTTTCCGGAGCCTGCGCCGGCTTCGTCTACGCCCTGACGGCCGGGGCCCAGTTCGTGGAGTCCGGGGCGCACCGCCGCGTCCTGGTCATCGGCGCCGATACCATGTCCAGCATCGTTGACTACCAGGACCGGGCCACCTGCGTCCTGTTCGGCGATGCGGCCGGGGCCGTGCTGCTGGAGCCAGCCGAGCAGGGCGAGGAGGGCATCATTGACTTCCTGCACGAGATTGACGGCTCCGGCGCAGAGTTCCTTTACATGCCGGCGGGCGGCAGCCGGCGCCCGGCCAGCGAGGAGACCGTTCGCCAGCGCATGCACTACGTGCAGCAGAACGGCCAGCAGGTGTTCAAGTACGCGGTGCGGAAAATGTACGAGGTGTGCAAGGAGTTGCTGAACCGCAACGGGCTAACCGCGCAAGACGTGCGCGTACTGATTCCCCATCAGGCGAACCGCCGCATCCTCACTGCCACTGCCGAACGCCTGGGCATGAACTCCGACCAGTTGATCGTCAACATAGACCGCTACGGAAACACCACCGCCGCCACCATCCCCCTAACCCTCCGCACCGCCATCGAATCCGGCCAGCTTCGCAAGGGCGACCTGGCGCTGCTGACCGCGGTCGGAGCCGGCTACACGGCCGGCGCCGCGCTGGTGCGCTGGACTATTTGAAACCGTCATGGGACTGGCCGCGGTCAGGCGTAGCTGAGGTAGCCGGGACAGGGAAGCAGCCCAAGGGAGCAGAGCCGGCACAAAAAAGCCCACCGGCCCGCCCGCGCAGGCTGCTGGGCTTTTCAACTCTCCTCTGGCGGGAAAACGCAGACCGGCCCTTAGGCGCTAAACGAGCTGCCGCAGCCGCAGGTTGTCCGGACGTTCGGGTTGTTGAATTTAAACCCGGAACCCTCTAGAGTCTCGACGTAGTCAACCTCGGTCCCGCCCAGGTACAGCATGCTGACCTGGTCGATGAAGACCTTCAGGCCATCGTACTCAACAACCTTGTCCGTCCCGTTCACGTCGTTCTCGAAGGCCATGTGGTAGGAAAACCCGGAACAGCCACCGCCCACCACGGCAATCCGCAGGCCCGCCGGCTGCGGGCTTTGCTGCGCCATGATCTCCTTGACCTTCGAGACCGCATGCTCGGTCAGCTTCACCATCTGCTCTCTCCCCTTTCTTCCAGAAGCAACCTTTTCATTTTACAACAAAGCGCATACGCGACGCGCGT
>CAYVGN010000018.1:0-868 GCA_964451215.1 uncultured Acidobacteriota bacterium | reverse complement strand
CGACGGCTGCCGGCAGGCAGTCGGCAGTAGCCAGCAGGCAGTCAGCAGTCCAGCTTGGTGAAGCCTGCCACCTGCAAGCTGCCGTTAGCGGACCACACCCTCAAGGGGACTGGTGGCAGAAGCGTACAGCCGCTTCGCCATGCGCCCGGCCAGGTAGGCCAGACGGCCGGCCTCGACGGCGTGCCGCATGGCAGTGGCCATCACTTCGGGTTGTTGGGCACAGGCAATGCCGCTGTTCATCAGGACGGCGTCTGCGCCCAGTTCCATGGCCATGGTGGCGTCGGAGGCCGTACCGACCCCGGCATCCACGATCAAGGGCACCTCGGTGATCATCTCCCGCAGGATGCGGAGGTTGGAGACGTTCTGGATGCCCATGCCGGAGCCGATGGGGGCCCCTAACGGCATGACGGCCGCCGCCCCGGCGTCCACCAAGTGCCGCGCGGTCACCAGATCGTCGTTGGTGTAGGGCAGGACCACAAAGCCTTCCTTCACCAGCACCCGGGTGGCTTCGACCAGGCCGAAGTTGTCGGGGAACAGCGTCTTCTCGTCGCCGATGACCTCCAGCTTGATCCAGTTTGACAACCCGGCCTCGCGGGCCAGCCGCGCCGTGCGGATCGCTTCCTCGGCGGTATAGCAGCCGGCGGTGTTGGGCAGGATGAAATACTTGCTGCGGTCAATGTAGTCGAGCAGCGACTCCCGCGAGCGGTCCGTCAGGTTCACCCGCCGGACGGCCACGGTCACCACTTCGGTGCCACTCGCCTCCCAGCAGCGCACCATCTGCGGGAAGCTGGCGTACTTGCCGGAGCCGAAGATCAGCCGCGAACGGAAGGTGCGGTCAGCGATTTTCAGCGGCGTATCGTCCATCACC
>CAYVGN010000017.1:3775-15519 GCA_964451215.1 uncultured Acidobacteriota bacterium | reverse complement strand
ATCCACGGCCTGGCCCGCCGTCAGCCGCCCCACGTACCTCGGCGGCCTGGGCTTCACCTTGAAGTGGAACATGGGCTGGATGCACGACACCCTGAACTACTTCTCCACGGACCCGCTCTACCGCAGGTACCACCACCAGAACCTCACCTTCTCCCTGCTCTACGCCTTCCACGAGAACTTCGTGCTGCCGCTGTCACACGACGAGGTGGTGCACGGCAAGCGCTCGCTCATCAACCGCATGCCCGGCGACGAGTGGCAGCAGCACGCCAACCTGCGCCTGCTGTTCGGCTACCAGTTCACCCATCCCGGCAAGAAGCTGCTGTTCATGGGGGGCGAATGGGGCCAGCGCTCGGAGTGGGACTCCAACGGCAGCCTGGAGTGGCACCTGCTCCGCTACCCGCCGCACCAGTGCCTGCAAACCTACGTGCGCGAGTTGAACCGGCTCTACGTCTCGCAGCCCGCCCTCTACGAACTGGATTTCGAACACCAGGGCTTTGAGTGGATTGATTTCGGGGACTTCGAGGCCGGAGTGATCTCCTACCTGCGGCGCGCCCGCAACCCGGATGATTTCCTGGTATGTGCCCTCAACCTTACGCCGGTCCCGCGGATCGGCTACCGCATCGGCGTCCCCACGGCCGGCTGGTACCGGGAGCTGCTCAACAGCGATTCGGAACTGTTCTGGGGCAGCAACGTGGGCAACAGGGGCGGGGTGCGGGCCGAGCCCATTCCCTGGCAGGGCCGCCCCTACTCACTTTCGCTAACCGTGCCGCCCCTCGCTATCCTGGTTCTGAAACCGGAGCAGCAGGCTACAGGCTCTAGGCTTTAGGCTTCAGGCTCTAGGCTCTAAGCTTTGGGCTCTATTGAGCTTTGCAGAAGTATGGTACCGTCCGCTCCCTTACCCCGCTGGGCGGGACGGCTGGGATACCGCCTTCGGAGGCGCGATCCCGCAGGGCGGGAGAGCGCACGCTGGGCGAGCCCGCATTCGGGCGAGCATAAATTCGCGCCCGGTCCCGGTACTGTACTTCTGCAAACGTCATTAGGCTTCAGGATTTCTTAGTTCTCGATGTAGCGCCCGGCGGATCATTGACGACCGCGCGACGCGGGGGGCTTGACGGCTAAAGCAGTTGGCCTCCGCGCCTGGCTCGCCGTCACAGTCCCGCGGGCGCCATCGGCACCCTACAAGCGCCGGCGATAACCACCACCTCTGCCCCCACGGTTTTGCAGGCGTGCCGGGCTCGGCAAAAAACGCGGCTGAACTGGGGATTGGCGTCAGCGCCACCCTACGCGCCGCCCGCCACTTCACCCTCTGTGTAGGGCCAAGCTCCCAATAAAGTGCAGACGATCGTAACGACCAAGGCGAAAACAAGGTCCTCCACCAGCAGCCCTACCGGAAACCATAACAGCGCACCCCACAAGACCGTCGGCAGCAGGGCGCCAAGCAGCCACACCGCCGCCCCGGTGCCCACGGCGGTCTTCGGGCCAGGACCGTAGCGTGGACGAATAGCGGCGTACAGCCAGATCGTGAACACCCCAACCACCAGCGTTATCAGAAGGAAAAGCACCACGAACCCCACGGTCGGTTGGAATGGCCGCTCCAACGCCGCCAGTGCCGCAGTCCATCCGCTTCTGAAGAAAAGGTACCAGCTTGCGGCACCCAGCACGTTGTAAACGACCGCCCAAATCAGGCCGCCCAACAGCACGCGTTGCCAGTTGATCTTGCCCATCGTTGTCCTCCAGTTGGCGGGAGCCTACGGCAGTCTGAAACAGAAGTCAAGCGGCCATCGCGGCGGCGACGCTTGGGGGAGCCTTACAGAGACGACGACCCCGCCTGACGACCAGCACTCGCATCTGACGCTGGCGAAATGCCGCAACCGCGCCTCCCACCCCCCGGTCAGCGGCAGGAAGGAGCCACCGGCCATCTGGCGAGTGGTTGCCTCAGACGAAGAGCCGGGTTCAATGCCAGCATCCAGGCTGTTCCGAAAGACCGCGGACTGGGCGATAATGGCCTGAGGAGGATGTATGAGGGTGGCCGCTGGCGTTGAGCTGCCCGTAGCCGAAATCGGGGACATCTGCCGCCGCTACCAAGTGAAGGAACTAGCCGTTTTCGGTTCGGCCGCTCGCGGCGAACTGCATGCCGACAGCGACATTGACCTGTTGGTGGAATTCTTGCCGGACGCGCATGTAAGCCTCCTGCAACACTTCGCAGCCGAGCGCGAGTTGTCAGAACTGCTCGGTCGAAGGGTCGAGCTAGTCTCGAAGCGGGCGCTTCGCCACGCCTTGAGGGAGGAGGTCCTCTCGCAAGCACGGCTCATCTATGCGGCGTGAGCGGCTTTTTCTTGAAGACATCGTCTCGGCGGCGGATGCGATCGCTGAGTTCATCCAGGGACAGACGCGGGAGTCGTTCGAGCCGAATCGCATGTTGCGAAGCGCCGTCGTCCACCAGTTGATGATCATTGGCGAGGCCGTTGCGCACCTTTCGCCGGAGCTTCGTGCACGCCATCCTGGCACCCCGTGGACAGACCTCAGGAGCTTGCGCAACATTGTCGTCCACAACTATTTTGGGATTGATTGGGCGGAAGTGTGGCGGGCGGCAATGCGAGACGTCCCCGTCTTACGTGCTCAGATCACCCAAATCCTGCAGGCGGAGTTCCGGGAGTGACCGCTGCGCAGCCGGGGCACCGGGAGCCGCGCGCACTCTCAGGGTTTCGCCAGGCCCAGGCTGGTGTCCTCCCCCCTGGAAATCTGCGTGTCCGACCGGGAAGGAAGTAGTCGGGGCGAGAGGATTCGAACCTCCGACCTCGTGCGCCCAAGGCACGCGCTCTAGCCAGGCTGAGCTACGCCCCGACATCCATAAGCTGTGTCCCTTCGATTGTAGCTCACTATGCCGTGCCAGGAACACGGGGCCGCGCAGCGGCCTGCCTTGTGCAGGGGCTCCGGCCACCCGGCCAACTCGCGGGCCATGATAGAATTTCGCAAGGCTTCATGGAGCTGGAAGATCAGCCGCAAAGCACCAGCATCACCCGCATCGCGGTGGAGGCGTTCGCGGGCCAGTGCCGTCGCCACCTGGTCCCGCTGACAGGCGCCGTCAGCTACTTCGAGGCGGTGCCGCTGGACGGTGACCAGCAACGCCAGTTCCTGCGCGAGCCGGCGGAGGCTATCCCCAGCAGCCTGCTCGAGCGGCTGCCGCCGTTGCGCCTCATCCTGGTGCCCTACCTGGAGAAAGGGCCACCGGCCGGCACCGACCTGGTGACTTTCCAGAAGCCGCCCACTCCCAAGCTGCTGCGGCGCAGCGTGTTCGATGTCCGGGACGAAATCTTCTTGCTGTTCGGGGTGGAGGAGCAGGACGTGGCCGACTATCACTATGGCCTGTTCCAGGCTGTCGCCGGTCTGGCCTGCGGCGCCGTCCGCGACGAGGAATACAGCCGCTTTTCGCGGCTGATTCTGGACGAACTGAACCGGGGCACGCGCGGCGAGGTGGACGAGCGCAGCCTACAGCTTAAGATGCAGTTGCAGCGGCGCCAGCGGTTGCCCGGCCGCAACACCAAGCCCATGCGCCGCTATACCCTGCAGGCGCTGGAAGACACCCTCACGCTGTACCTGCACGGACTCTGCTGCGACATTGACGTGGAGCCCGGCCCGCGGCAACTGGCGTCACGTCACCTGAAGCGCCGCCTGGAATTGCTGGCCGAAATTTTCCCGCCCAACCCCGGCTACCTGCTCTTCGCCGAGCCCAAAGAAGGCGCGGACTCCTCCTCGGAGCCGGGCTGAGGGCTCCACCGGATCGCAGAGAACGTAGACCCCCATCCTTTCGGCTGTAGTTTCCGACTGCGCAGCGGTGAAAACCCCTGCTTGGCCCAGTGACTGGGTCCTCAACGTCCTCGGAGCGGGGCGGTATAATAGGCACAAAGAGGACTCAGGGTATGGCTAGGCTGGCGGAAATCCTGGCCGAGAACGTGCGCGAAGGCGATTTGTGGGAGCCGATTGAACGCAACCGGATTCGCTGCTACGCCTGCGGGCACCGCTGTCCCATCCCCGAGGGGCAGATGGGGGTATGCAAGGTGCGCTTCAACCGCGGGGGCAAGCTGTATGTGCCCTGGGGGTACGTGGCCGGCGCGCAGTGCGATCCCATCGAGAAGAAGCCGTTCTTCCACGTGCGCCCTGGAGCGCTGGCCTTCAGCTTCGGGATGCTGGGATGCGACCTGCACTGCTCTTACTGCCAGAACTGGGTCACCTCGCAGGCCATCCGCGACCCCCACGCGGTGGCGCCGCCCGAGCAGGCCACCCCGCAGGAACTGGTGAGCGCCGCGGTGCGGATGGGCGCCGAGGCCGTGGTCAGCACCTACAATGAGCCCCTGATCACCACCGAATGGGCCGTGGCCATCTTCAAGGAAGCCAAGGCCGCCGGGCTGCTCACCGGCTTCGTCTCCAACGGCAATGCCACACCCGAGGTGCTCGAGTACCTGCGGCCCTGGCTGGACCTTTACAAGGTGGACCTGAAGAGCTTCGAGGATCGCCATTACCGGCAACTGGGCGGCCGGCTGGACCCCATCCTCGACAGCATCCGCCGCATCCACCAGATGGGCTTCTGGCTGGAGATCGTGACGCTGGTGGTCCCCGGGTTCAACGACTCCAGCGACGAGCTGAGGCGCATGGCCGAGTTCATCGCCAGTGTCTCACCGGACATCCCGTGGCACCTGACGGCGTTCCACAAGGACTACAAGATGCTGGAGCCTGACAACACGCCGCCGTCCACGCTGGTGCGCGCCACCGAGATTGGCAGGCGCGCGGGGCTGCGCTACGTGTACGCCGGCAACCTGCCGGGGATGGTCCGCCACCTGGAGAACACTTGCTGCGCCTCCTGCGGCAAGCTGCTGATCGAGCGCTACGGCTACCGCATCCGCAATTACAGGCTCACGCCGGAGGGCCGCTGTCCCGACTGCGCCGCGCTGCTGCCCGGGCGCTGGGCCGCCTCATTCCGCAGGCAAATCAGCGCTCATCCCTTCCTGCCTGTCTTCCGGTAGGGGGACCACAGCATGTTTCGCCTGGAGGCTGAAAAACCCGCCCGATTCTGCGACGGCCTGCGCCGCCGCGACTTCCTGCATGCCGGGGCCCTGTCGTTCCTCGGTCTGGGCCTGAGCGAACTGTTCGGGCTGAAGGCGCAGGGCGCTGCGGACACCTCCAGAGAGGTGAATTGCATCCTGCTGTTCCTGGTGGGCGGCCCCAGCCAGCTCGACACCTGGGATCCGAAGCCAGGTGCGCCGGCGGAGATCCGCGGTCCCTACAAGGCGATCAAGACGAACGTTTCTGGCATCGAAGTCACCGAGATCTTTGCGCGGATGGCGAAGCACGCCGACAAGTACGCGCTGATCCGCAGCGTGTACCACACGGCGGCGGCCGTGCACGACACCGGGCACCAGATGATGCAGACGGGGCGGCTGTTCCAGGCGGGCCTGGAGTATCCGCACATCGGGAGCGTGCTCAGCAAGGTAAAGGGGCCGAAGGGCGACGCCCCGCCCCACGTGCTGCTGCCGCGGCCCATCGGCAACACCGGCGGCAACCTGCCGCACGGCCAGACCGCCGGGTTCCTGGGCAAGAGCTACGACCCATTGGTGCTGAACGCTGACACGTCAGCCGCCGACTTCAAGGTCCCCGACCTGCGGCGGCCCCACTACATCGCCAGCCTGCGGCTGGGGGCGCGCCGGACCTGGCGCCAGATGGTGGAAGGCTCGCTCGGCTGCTTCGAGTCGAGCCGCGATGCCCGGCTGCTGGACTCCTCCTTTCACCAGGCTTATACGCTGATGGCCTCGCAGAAGGCGCGGGAAGCCTTCGACCTGCACCGGGAGCCGGACGCGGTGCGGGAGAAGTACGGCCGCAACCGCTTCGGGCAGAGCTGCCTGCTGGCCCGCCGGTTGATCCAGGCTGGGGTGCGGTTCGTCACCATCAACATGTTCGACGCCGTCTTCAACGAACCCACCTGGGACATCCACGGTTCGAAGCCGTTCAGCCCCATCAGTTGCTACCGCGATCTGATCGGACCCATGTTCGACAACGCCTACTGCTCGCTCTTGGAAGAACTCGACGAGCGAGGGCTGCTGGATTCCACGCTGGTGGTGGCCATGGGGGAGTTCGGGCGCACGCCGAGGATCAATCCCGCGGGCGGGCGCGACCACTGGCCGCAGTGCTGGACGATCCTGATGGCCGGCGGCGGTGTGCAAGGCGGCCAGGTCGTGGGCGCCTCCGATGAGCTGGGCGCCTACCCCAAGCAGCGCCCGGTGACGCCGGCCGAAGTGGCCGCCACCATCTATAAGGCGCTGGGCATCAGCTTGGAGATGAAGGTGCCCGGCCTACAGGGACAGCCCATCCCGCTTCTGGACCGCGGTGCGGAACCCATCCGGGAGCTGTTTTCTGCGTGATTTCCCAATGAGGGAAGCCGCCACCTTGCAGGAAAGAAGGCGCTTGGAATTGGCAAGCGAAATGCAACTCGGAATTGCAGCTAATGACCCCTTTCATACCCGGGGTGGTGGGTGCCCAGGCCTGCCACCCCACTTTCTTTTCGGAGCTTCAACTTAGGGGCTGGAGCGCAACTTCCGCACCCCAGCCGAAAGCCCCGCTGCCCAGATGAGCAAGTCGAGAAGAATATCCCCCTGCGTCTTAGACCGCAGGGTTAGGGGCAACTGACACAGCAGCAGCACAGAGGCTGGCTCGGGCCGGCGCCGGTTCCTGCTCCGCCGCTTCATGGTGGGTGAGGAAACCCAGACAATCGCAGTGTTCTGTCGCTCAAGTGGAAGACCTCTTTGACATTGAAACTGCCGACCTGGAGCGCGACAATATAGGGGAAATGCCCCAGTACCCAATGGAGGACAGCTTCTGGCGCCAGGCAAGTACGCTGGACGCCATCCTGGACAGCGTGTCGGACGGCGTGCTGACATATGATGCCGACTTCCGCATCATTAGCGCCAACCGCGCGGCCCTGGAGATTCTGGGCTACTCCGCCGAGGAGGTGATTGGCAGGCACTGCCGAGAAGTGTTCCGGTGCGGGCAATGCGAGCCGGGTTGCGGCTTCGCTGTCACGCTCTCGACCCGGATGCCGCGGTCGAACACCACGGTGAAGATTCACACCGCCGACGGCCAGGAGCGGCTGGCCGTAATCAACACCTCTGTGCTGCAATCCCCCGAAGGCCGCCTGGAAGGCGTGGTGGTCACCTTCAAGGACGTCTCGGAGATCCTGGGCATCCAGCGGGAGATCCAGGTGATCGCGGAATCGGAGAAGATGCGCGACCTGATGGATTTCGTGCGCAAAGTGGCGGACAGCGAGGCCACGACCCTGCTGGTGGAAGGCGACAGCGGCACGGGCAAGGACCTCATTGCCAAGACGCTCCACTACCACAGTTCGCGCCAGGCCCAGCCCTTCGTGGCTATCAACTGCTCGGCGATCCCCGAGACGCTGCTGGAAGCGGAGTTGTTCGGTTACGAGAAGGGCTCTTTCACCGACGCCAAGGCCCAGAAGAAGGGCCTGTTTGAGCTGGCCCACGGCGGCACGCTGTTCCTGGACGAGATCGGCGAGATGCCGCTGGTGATCCAGGCTAAGCTGCTGCGGGTGCTGGAGGACCAGACGTTCCGGCGCATCGGGGGGTTGAAGGACATCACCGTGGACGTGCGTCTGATCGCGGCCACCAACCGCAGCCTGGCCGACGCGGTGCGCGAGGGCCTCTTCCGCCAGGACCTGTACTACCGGCTCAACATCATCCCCATTTCGATTCCGCCGCTGCGCGAGCGACAGGAGGACGTCCTGCCGCTGGCCCATTTCTTCATTCGCTTCTACAACAGGAAATTCCGCAAGAACGTACGGGGGCTGTCGCCCCAGGCCCAGCGGCTGCTGGAGCAGTATCCCTGGCCGGGCAACGTGCGGGAGCTGCGCAACGCCATCGAGCGGGCCATGATCCTGGAGGACAGCGCCTACGTCCGGCCCCAGTACCTGCCCCTCACCATCACCAGCAGCGGGCGCGCGCCGGGCGCGCCCGGGCACAACAGTCTGCGCGCTTCCGTGCTCCGGGAAGAGATCCCGGACGAGGGCATCTCGCTGCAGGAGACCGAGAGGATGCTGATTGAGCAGGCGCTGAAGAAGACGCGTGGCAACCAGACGCATGCGGCGCGCCTGCTCAGCATCACGCGCGACACGCTCCGTTACAAGATCAAGAAGTACGGCATTGCTGCCGGGCGCGGCTGGGCCTGAGCTGCGGGCGTTCGGCTTGACCTTCACGTAGAACAGGCGGCTCGGGAAAAACAGATAGTGCAACCGCAGCACGCGCCAGCATGAAGCCCACCGCACAGCCGGGCAACAGCCATATGCGCGCAGGCCACTGCCCGAGCGCCAGCGCCGTCACCACCAGGGGAATCAGGAGCATGCCCCAGGCGCCATGCTCCCGTGGGAAGGACAATAACGGGTCTACTATCTTGCCCCTCGGACCTCGCTCACCAGGGCCAGCCGCATAATGTCGGGAGGAACCGTGCGCTCCACCACTTTGTGAATGTTCATCTCCCAAGCCCTGGCGTAGCTAGCCGAGTCGCCCACTTGAACCATCAGCACGACGTGCGGGTCCTTCCGGCTGACCAATTCCCTGATCCTGGGGCAGGAGAGGGCTTCCGAATCAATAACATAGACCCAGTGCGGGTCAAAGGAAGCTTCCTGTTCGCCAAAGGACACCGGCAACTGCTTCAGGTCGGGGTCATTCTCGATCACCCGTACAAGGGTTTCTGCCAAGTCGGGGTCGGCAATGTGCAAGACGATCTTCTTGGCCATAGCAAAGGCCCGCCCCTTAAGCGTCACCACCAGGATGGAAGCATTTGTGAGGCCAGGATGGGGGGAGCAAGGGTGAATCTTAACTGATTGAAGATGAGAGGCTTGTATTCACGGCATGGCAGGAAAGTTGGGGCATTCGCCCAACCCGAGGGCAACTACACCCAACTGAAGCCACTTCGTTCGCCTGCCCAGCGGCAAGTCGAGCAGGCGTGGACGCCTGCGCCCCCAGGGACCGTTTCCTCCGCCTGCCCAGCGGCGAGACGGCCACCCGGCGGCAGCAGGCGGGCCTGTTCCACGGCCGAGGCATTTACCCGACAGTCCCTCAGAAGTATGCACGGGGTCATTGGCGCAGCTCACTCAGCACCGCGACCATTCCGCGGCTTCGGTAAAGGCTGAGGAGGCGGAACAGTTCGGGAGACGTGCCGGCAACGGGTCCCAGGGCAGCGGCTTCCAGCGCTGACCGCTCGGGTACCCAAATGCGTCCGTCGGCGAACTGGACGGCGCGCAGATATACGCGGCCGGAAAGGATGGAGCCGGCGGCATTGCCGATTTCCAGCACCGTGGGATTCGACCACATCAGCAAGGCGCCCGAGGGAAGCGGAAACCCGGAAGCAGTCAGCTTCGTGGCGCCCGCCAGGGAAGCGGCGCGGAACTCGCTTCCGAAAGCACCGCGAAGCACCCAGGCTACCTGGAAGTCGGCGACGACGGCATTGCTCACGTTGCGGACTTCCAGCGAAGGATCGGCCAGGCCACCCTGGTAGACTCGCGCCCGCGCCGCCATGATCTCCAGGGGCGCGCCAGCAAATTGAACGACGCGAAAGTCGGCTAATTCGGCCAGGGCGCGGGCGCGCTCCGCGGCCTCGCCCGCCAGGGTCCGGGGGCCGCCCTGGACTGCTTCGCCCGACGCTTCTCCCTGTCCGGCACGCTTTTCCAGCGCCGCCAGCAGGCGCGCCGAGCCACCTTCCCGGAGCAGGGCCTGCAAGAAGCGGCGGTCGCGCGCCGATTCGGCCTGGGTAATGCGCATGGCGCCCAGCGCGCGCACCTGGTCGGGCCCATAGGCGGTCCCGTCAGCAAACAACACCGAATCCAGCCGCACACGCAACGACGAAGGCAGGTCCACTGGGCGCGAGCGGCTGCGCGTGGGAGGCAGTTCGATCTCCGAGCGCATGTGCGCTGCCGCGGCGTAGCTCTCACCAGGGTTCAGCCGGATGCCGGAAACCGCGTTCCACCCGCCCGCACGGCCAAAGCCGTAGCCCAGCGCCAGCGCCAACCCTTCCACCGGCTTGCCGGAACGGTTGCGCAGCGTCAGGACGAGGTCCAAATCCATCAGCATCCCGTTGTGGCTGCGCTGGATGCGGCTGTTTCCGTAATCTACTCGCACCAGTTCCAGGGGGCTGTCGGCCGGGAGTTGCACCTCGACGAACTGGCGCGGGTCCATCTGCTGCTGCGCGCGCAAGCGACCGCACGGCGCCAGCAGTGCAACCGCAACCGGCAGGATCACTGCCAGCGCTGGGGAACGCGCCAGCCCCAGCCGAACTGAACTCCATTTCATCACGCTGCTGCTCTTTCCCCTCCCGCTCTCGCTACTTGCTCACTCACTCACTGTCACGCTGGTAATGGTAATGGCGCCGGTCGCCGGATCCGAGCGGGCGACGCCGATGGCCGAGCCAGTGCCCGAAATCTCAGCCCGACCGCCGCCCGCGGTATAGAAGACGACGCGCTGACGACCCTGTGGCCCACTCGTCTCGCCCACCACTGCTTCAGCACTGGCCGAGGCTTGGTAGTCGAAGCGACGAGGCAGCGGCGGGCGTTCGGCGATCAGGGCCAGGACCAGCAGCACCAGGGCCAGAAGGCCGGCAGCCGTCCAGGAAACGGTGGCCGCCGCCAGCGATGGCTCAGCCTCCGCTACCGCAGCCAGCACCCTGGCTGCCAGCCAGGGCGGCTCCTGAGGCCACCCGCCCACCAGTCCAAGCAACTGCTGCGGCACGGCAGCATAGTCCGCGGCCTTCTGACGGCACGCCTCACAGCAGCGCACATGCCGCCTCACCAGGCGCTGTTTCCACCACGGCAGGTCGCTGGTCTCCAGCAGCGCCAGGTCCGATTCGGACGGATGCCAGATCACTCCGTCTCCTTCCCTCTGTGCGCCGGCGCTTCGCGTCCGGCGCGCCCGGTCACCCTGTCAAACGGGCAAGCCCGCACCCTACTGCGGCGCGCCGCGTGCCCGGCTGCGCGCCAAGAAGCGGCGCAGCTTGATGCGCGCGCTGGCAATGTGCGTCCGCACGGTGATCTGGGAGCAGTCCAGCGCCCGCGCCACCTCGCGGCCGCTCCAGCCCTCCAGGTCGCGCAGCACGATTGCTGCGCGCTCCTTCGGGGAGAGCTGGCGCAGCGCGTCGTGCAGCCTCCGTTCCCGCTCCTTCCGCACCAGCAACTGCTCGGGCGTCGCCTCCGGCTCCCACAGCTCCAGATCCTCCAGCGCCGGCCCGGCGCTCCGTTCGCCGGCCCGCGCCCGTTGAAAGTCGATTGCCGCGTTGGAGGCGATGCGCAGCAACCAGGCCAGCGCCCGGTCCGGATCACGCAACTGGTGCCGCCGCTGAAATGCCTTCAGGAAAACCTCCTGGGCAAGGTCCTGGGCGTCGGCCCGGTTGCCGACCATGCGGTAGAGAACACCAAACACCCGGCGCAGATGCTGATGCACCAGGTCGGAGAACCATTCCGCCGAACCGCACACTACACTGGCCGCGGCGCCCGGCGCTAGTTCCCGGGTCAGCGTTTCCCCGCCCCTGCCCTCGTCTTTAGGACGGATCATGGCCCTGAAGCGTTCAGAAGGAATTATCGCACGCCGGCAGGGAGAAGCCGTTGAGCGGGCCGGACTAAAGCCGGCCCCTACGAGCGGATTCCAGAGAAGAGCGGGCCGGACTAAAGCCGGCCCCTACGAGCGGATTCC
>CAYVGN010000017.1:0-3675 GCA_964451215.1 uncultured Acidobacteriota bacterium | reverse complement strand
GAGAAGAGCGGGCCGGACTAAAGCCGGCCCCTACGAGCGGATTCCGGAGAAGAGCGGGCCGGACTAAAGCCGGCCCCTACGAGCGGATTCCGGAGAAGAGCGACAAGAGCTTAACGATGTTGAGGCGCCCAGCGCCTAGCGCTAGAAGCGGCAGGCTACTGTCCGGCCTTCAACGGCGGGGCGATGGGTTTGAGGATGTCGGAGGTGATGGGGCTGGAGGGGTGGAGGCGCACCCTGCCGCCGGGTTCCAGGACATAGGGGTAGCCGGCCGGATCCAGAGGTTCGCGCCGCAGCATTCCGGACGCGACCAGCTCGCGCAGCGATGCCGGGAGGCGGCCGAAGCGCTGGTGCAACTGGGCGACGAGCCGCTCCAGGCGCTCGGCGTCCTCTTCCGCCTGCAGCGCCTGCAAGTGTTCCAGGGCGTTCCGGCGGATGTTCCTATCCTGTGTCGAGTTGTAGATCTGCAGCCACAGGAAGCGCGAGGTTTCGCGCGAGCCGCCCTCCTCGGCGATCTTGGCCGCCATCACCCTCATCCAGTCGCGGGCCCCAGGGACTCTGCTGCCTTCCAGGTATGCTTCGGAGGCCTTCCTGTAGTCCTTCATGTCCCAGTAGTAGATGAAGCCCAGGTCGTGCCACAGCCGCCAGTCGTGGGGATTGGCGGCGATGCCGCCGCGGATCAGGCCCACCGCCAGGTCGGGGCGGCCGGCGCCTCTGGGCGGCGACTCGGCCAGGAAGATGGCGCCGAACTTGTAGGCCACCAGCAGGTGCGGGTCCAGTTGCGTGGTGAGGTCCAGCAGGGGGTAGAGCAGTTCGAAGTTCGGATCGCGGTCACGCCGCTTTCCTCCGTAATACTGCACCGCCCTGGTCCAGTAGATGTTGGCCAGCAACGTGTCGTAGCCCAGGCTCAGCTTCTTGAGCAGGCGGCCAGAGCGCAGCACCAGTTCCTCTTTCTCCTGCTGCACGGTGCGCAGTTGCCGGTCAATGCGCACCTGGATCGGGTAGAGGGCGGCCAGCAGCACTGGCAGGGCCAGCAGCGACGCCCAGATGCTCCCCATTCGCCCCCGCTCGCGCATGTTCACTTCAGGTTCCGGTTGGAAAAGACGGCCGAAGCGGCCAGCAGGACCACCGCGATGTAAAGGGCCGCGTAAGCCGTGTTCTGAGCCATCAGCGACAGCGGGATCGGGCGCCCGTAGGCCGCGGCGGCGATGGCGTTGAAATTGCCAAAATTCGGCAGCACGTAGTAGAGAAACGCCGTGACCATTTCCAGCGCCCGGCTTTCGGCCATCAGCCCCAGCCCCCGGATGTCTTGCGAGAAGATGCCGGTAATGTAAAGCCCGAGGGTGAAGATGGTGGAGAGCAGCGGCGTCGAGAAGCAGGAGAAGAGCAGGGCCAGGGCCGTGACCAGCGCCAGTTTCAGCAGGATGAAGTAGACGGCCACCAGGATGTAAACGTCAGTGTGGAGAAAGGTACGGCTGACATAGTACAGCGCGGCCGCCAGGCCCAGCGTCATCAGCGCTGTGTTCACCAGCAGCGTAAGCAGCAGGCCGGCGTACTTGCCCACCAGGAACTCCCAGCGGCGGATGGGCCTGGAAAGCAGGGCGTAGAGCGTCCGCTTGTCCATCTCCTTGTAGACCAGGCCGACGCCGATGAAGATGGCCATCACCAGGCCGAACACGGAGATGGAGGTGAGGCCCAGGTTGGTGATGACCAGGTGCTCGATGCCGATCGAGATCTGCCCGACCAGGACCGCGGCAGCGATCATCAGCAGCGCGAAGAAGATGAGGTTGTACAGCACGCGGTCGCGCACCGCTTCGCGAAAAGTGTTGACAGCCACCACCCATGCCAGCATGCCTAGCTCCCGGAAATCTCCATGGCGTACCGCCTGGCATTTTCCCCACCGACCAGCGTGAAGAAGAAGTCCTCCAGGGTCGGCTTGATCTGGGTCACGGAAAGGATGCGCGCCTCGCAAGCGCGCAACGAAGCCAGGGCGTCGTAAACATCCTTCTCGGCTACCTCGACGCGGTAGCGAGCGCCGGTCTCGGTGACGCGGGCGGCCAGCGCCGGCGGCAGGCGGCTGCCCGCAGGCAACTCGAACAGTATCTCCAGGCCCCGCACCTCGATGGCCACAATCTCTTCGGGTGAACCGACCCCCTGCAGCTTGCCATCCAGCAGCACGGCCACCCGGTCACAGAGCATCTCGGCGTCAGGCAGGATGTGGGTGGAGAAGAAAACGGTGCGGCCTTGCCGCTTCAGCTCCAGAATGATGTCCCGCACCTCGCGCCGGCCCACGGGGTCCAGGCCCGACATCGGCTCGTCCAAAAACACCACCTGCGGCTCGTGGAGGATGGCTTGGGCCACGCCCAGCCGCTGCAACATACCCTTAGAGAACTTGCGGAGCTGCATGTCGGCCGCCTGGGTCAACCCCACCAGTTCCAGGCACGTCTCCACCCGCTGGCGCCGCTCTTGCTCCCCATACCCGAAGAAGCGCGCAAAGTAATCCAGCAACTCGCGCGCCGTCAGGTAGTCATAGAAGTAAGGCTGTTCCGGCAGGTAGCCGACGTGGCGGTGCATCGCGACGTCGTCAATGGGCCGACCCAGAATCCGCGCTGTGCCACCGGTCGGAAAGATCAATCCCATCAGCAGCTTCAGCGTAGTGGTCTTGCCCGCGCCGTTGGGCCCCAGGAACCCGAATACTTCGCCCTCTTCGACGCTGAGCGTCAGCCCGTCCAGCGCGCGGTTCGGCCGCTTCCGCCAGAAGCCGACGTAGTAGTCCTTCGTCAGCCCTTCGATCTCGATTGCGGGTGTGCCGGCAGGCATCAACTCCCATCCTCGCGGAAGTGATCAGCACTCGCCGCCCCGACACGGCGACGGTGTATGCCCCGGGGTCCGTTCTTCCCCGGCCGGGACCGGATCGGCCAGGCCCCGGGGAAGGTCAAGGCAACATTCTACTGGAAAAACGGGGCGATTCCCGAGTCGCGACTGGCCTGGCAACGACTATGTGTATGATTGCCTTGAGGAACCTGGCGGTTCGGTGTCCGAGGCGCGACCCCGCCGGGCGGGGGAGCGCACAGTCTAGAGCACAGCGCATAGGGAACCCGGCTGGCACTTCGGTGGGGCATGCGGGCGCGGAGTCAGCTACGGGGCGCGCTCTCCTGGCGCGCCTGTGCGCGGCGCTGCCCGCGCCGCGCCTGCGTGGCGGAGTCAGCGGACAGCGATGGTGACGGTGTTGCTGGGAACGCCGTTTTGGAGTACCAACAGGGGTACGGCGGAACCCGGCGCGACGCCTGCCGGGATCTGCACGTTCACTTGATAGAGCCCCACGAAGCCGGGCGTCAAGCCGGCAAAATGCACCGCAGCGGGCTGGCCGCCCACAGTGGCGGTCACCGGCGTGGTGACCTTTGCCGGCGGATCACTGGGAGCAGCCGCGCCACTCGCAACCGCGCGGTCCACGGCCCCAAGGCCCGTGGCGTAGACCACTACGATGTCGCCTGCTGCGGCGGGCGCCGCGCCATCTACGACACGGGCCTGAGTGTCGAGAATCGCTCCCTGCGTTGTGCCGGGCAGCGTGAAAATGCCCGGACGAGCCGGAGCGATCGTAATCGTCTCCGGGACGGTGATGGTGTTCACTCCTTTCACCACCGCTTGCAGGCGCGTGTTGGGCTGTAATTCGAATGG
>CAYVGN010000016.1:15388-15610 GCA_964451215.1 uncultured Acidobacteriota bacterium | reverse complement strand
TAAGCGCGGAGGGCAGGCACGAGGCCTTGCCCCTACAACAACCTCGTAGCGGCGACCCTGGTGGTCGCCCGGTCTACAACGACGTCGTAGGGGCGACCCTGGTGGTCGCCCGGTCTACAGCAACGTCGCACTGGTCGCCCGGTCACCAAAGATGAACAAGATCAGCGGGTCAAAGGCGTGGAACTTATGAAGGAGCATGCCGGGAATCTAAACGCCAGCGGT
>CAYVGN010000016.1:1209-15378 GCA_964451215.1 uncultured Acidobacteriota bacterium | reverse complement strand
ACTTTAGGCTTTAGGCTCTAGGCTTTAGGCTTTAGGCTCTAGGCCTCAGCTATGAAAGAGTACGCCGGAGAGCTGAACGCCAGCGGTCTGCGCTTCGCCATCGTAGTCAGCCGCTTCAACGCCTTCATCACTGAGCGGCTGCTGGCCGGGGCGCTGGACGCGCTGAAGCGCGCCGGAGCCGCGCCGGAGGACATCGAGGTGGTCCGCGTCCCGGGCTCGTTGGAAATCCCGGTAGCGGCGCGGGAGCTGGCGGCGAGCGGCCGCTGTCAGGCCGTGATCTGCCTGGGGTGTATCCTCCGCGGCGAGACGCCTCACTTCGAGTATGTCAGTTCGGAGGTGGCGCGGGGAGTGACGGCCGCGGCCCTGGCCACGGCCGTGCCGGTCATCTTCGGGGTGCTCACCTGCGATCGCCTGGAGCAGGCCATTCAGCGGGCCGGGGCCAAGTCCGGCAACAAGGGGTTTGAGGCCGGCCTGAGCGCGGTGGAGATGGCCAACCTGATGAAGCGCATTCGCCAGACCAGGGATACGGAAGCCAGATGAGGATCTCCCGCAAGGCGCGCGAGGCCACCCTCCGCATGCTCTTCCAGTGGGAACTCAGCAAGGAGACGCCCGAGCGCGTCAAGCACATCTACTGGGCGCAGGTGAAGGGGGAAGCGGCCGTCCGCCAGGCTGCCCAGGAGCTGTTCGACACAGTCCTGGGGCAGAGGGAAGAGATCGACCGCCTGATCGCCTCCCACACCGAGCACTGGCGCCTGGAGCGCCTGTCCGCAGTGGACCGCAACCTGATGCGCCTGGCGGTCTGCGAATTCCTTACCCGCCGCGACATCCCCCAGAAGGTAGTGATCACCGAGGCGCTCGAGATCGCTCACCGCTATTCCAGCGACGAATCGGCGCGTTTCATCAACGGCGTGCTCGACGCCATCCGCCGCGACCTGGCCCGCCGCAAGGAGCCTTGACCCCTCTGCAGATGGCGTCATTGCTGCTTGCGACACAACCGTTTCCCCGCTCTGCGGGGTAGCGGATGCGCAGTTACTTATGACGTCCTGTTCAACCGACCTACTTAGCGGAAAGTAATCACCGGGGCGAGAGGAGGCGCTGGCGCGTGTAGGGGATCAGGCCGCCGGCGTCAATGATCGCCTGGCGCGCGGCGGGCAGGGCCTGTATCGCAAACGTCTTCCCGGACGCCACGTTGGTCACCTGGGCGGAACTGATCTCTACTTCGTCGCCTTCGGCCGCTTCGATGTCCGGGCAAACAACCACCTTCAGGCCGAGGTTGATGGCGTTCTGAAGAAAGATGCGGGCAAAACTGCGGGCGGCCACCGCCAACTCGTGCCCCTTCAGCGCCGAGACCGCCTGCTCGCGGGAAGAGCCACAGCCGAAATTGCGGCCGGCTACGATGGCGCTCCCCGGCGGAACCTGCTTGTTGCGGAGCCGAGCGTTGAACTCGGGCAGGTCGGCGAAGGCGTACTGGGGAGTTTCGGTGGGCAGGACCGTCGCCATGTAGCGGCCGGGGTAGATGGCGTCGGTAGAGACGTCGTCACCGAGCTTCAGAACGACTTTCGGCATCGCTGTTCCTCCCTCCCAGCACGGCTGCCCGTCCCAGCCCGCTGCCCGCCCCGGGTGAGGCCTTCAACAGCCTCCCTCCCGGGGGTCGGTGATGACGCCGGCCAGGGCGCTGGCGGCAGCCACCGCCGGAGAGCAAAGGTAGACCTCGGCCTGGGGATTGCCCATGCGGCCGCGGAAGTTGCGGTTGGTGGTAGACAGAGCCACCTCGCCGTCGCCGAGCGCTCCCTGGTGCACACCCAGGCAGCAGCCGCAACCGGGGTTCATGATGAGCGCGCCGGCCGCCGCCAGGTCCGCCAGGTAGCCCTGATCCAGGGCCTGCCGCCAGACCCGCCAAGAGGCCGCAAAGACCAGCAGGCGCACACCGCGGGCCACCCGGCGGCTGCGCAGGATGCGGGCCGCAACCGCCAGGTCATCGAGGCGACCGTTGGTGCAGGAACCAATCACCACCTGGTCCACGCGCGTCCCGGCCACCGCCTCCACCGGCTTGACCTGGTCCACCGCATGCGGGCAGGCCAGTTGCGGCGACAGCCCGCAAACATCCAGCTCCAGCACCTGCTCATAGGCGGCGTCGGGATCCGCCAGCAGCGGCTCCAGCGCGCCGGCGATGCCCGCTTCCTGGCGCAGGTAGCGCTCCGTCTCGGCGTCCGGCGGGACGATGCCTGAGGTGGCCCCCGCCTCCACCGCCATGTTGCAGAGTACCAGCCGGCCCGACATGGGCATGGCGCGGACCGTCTCGCCATGGAATTCCAGGACCCGGAAGTTGGCGCCCCGGGCCGAGAGCTTGCCGATCAGGTGCAGGATCACGTCCTTGGCGGAGACGAAATCAGGCAGGTGACCCCGTACGAGCACCTTGATGGTGGCCGGCACCTCCACGTTCAACGCCACTCCCAGCGCCCAGACGCTGGCCATTTCCGTGGCCCCGATGCCGAAGGCGAAGGCGCCCAGCGCGCCGTGGGTGGTGGTGTGGCTGTCGGTGCCCACCACCACCTGGCCGGGCCGGACATAGCCGCTTTCCGGCAGCACCTGGTGACAGATGCCGCCGTCGTCGGCCCGGATGTCGTGGAAGCGGGTGATGCCCTGCCGCGCCACAAACTCCCGCACCTTCTTCTGGTTGGTGGCGGTCTTGGCGCTCTCCGCCGGCACCCGGTGGTCGAAGATGATGGCGATCTTCGACGGGTCCCAGACCTGCGGCTCCCGCCCCGTGCCCCGGTAGATTTCCTCAAGCTGGTTGATGACCAGGGCGGCGTTCTCGTGCGACATGGCCAGGTCCACGGCCGGCTCCACCACCTCACCGGCCTTTACTGACGCCTTCCCCGACGCGCGTGCGAGTATCTTTTCCGCGATCGTCATGGCATTCACAAATCAACCACCAAGCGCTGTGACTCGCCAGCAAGATGCCGGCCAGATGCCGACACTACTCCTTGCTCCCAGGCAAGAACTCGGCCTCCAGCGCCCGGTATTCCCGGAGCCCGACAAAATCGGTGAACTCAGCAAAGGAAGAAAGCCAGTGCGTTTGCCCGGCCAGGATGCCGGTGGGCGATGCTTTCAGCGCCGTGAAGAAATCGCTGAGCGCCTTGTGGGTCACGAGGATAGAGGCCACCGGGATGGAGACGCGGCCCACGCCGAGCCGGGCCAGCACCGGGATGGGAACCAGCTCGGTCTTCACGCCGGTGACGCCGTCCATCAGGTTGACCGAGAGCGGCCCGTGAATGCCGGCCACCGCCTTTTCAATGTCGGTTCGGGTCCCGATGCCGTCAATGAAGGCCAGGTCGGCGCCGCACTCCAGATAGAGGTTGGAGCGCCGGATGGCCTCTTCCAGGCCGTGCACCGAGTAGGCATCGGTGCGGGCGTTGATGATGAAGGCGGGGTCGAGCGCGTCGCGAACCCGCGCGCAGGCGCGGACCTTGCCCGCCATCTCCTCGGCCGGAATGACCTGCTTGCCCGCCATGTGCCCGCACCGCTTAGGAAAGACCTGGTCCTCGATGTTCATGCCCGCGACGCCCATGGCGATCAGCCGCTCGGTGATCCAGGCAGCATTGATGGCGCTGCCGCCGCCGGTATCAATGTCGGCCATGACCGGGATGGCCACGGCCTGGGTGATGTTCCAGGTCAGATCCAGGATGTCCTTCATCTGCACCAGGCCGACATCGGGGCAGCCGAGCAGCGCACCCGCCAGCCCGAAACCGGAAATCTGGATGGCTTCAAACCCGCACCGCTCGATGACCTTGGCGCTGAGCGCATCGTGGCACCCGGGGACCACCACGGCCCGGCGCTCCAGGATGGCTTTTCGCAGAATCGCGCTCTTTTTCATCGGCTATGTCTCCGCCGCCGGCCCGTGGTTCGCGCACGCAAGCTTGCGGGCGATGGCTTCGGCCATCTCGCGCGTGGTGCTGGTGCCACCCAGGTCGTAGGTGCGCACCCGGCCCTCGCCGATGACCGCGGCTACCGCCGCCTCCAGGGCGCCGGCTTTCTCGCTCTCGCCCAGCCACTCCAGCATCATCCTGGCCGCCAGCACGGTGGCGATGGGGTTCACCTTGTTCTGCCCGGCGTGCCGGGGAGCCGAGCCATGAGTGGGCTCGAACACCGCCAGCTTCTCGCCGATGTTGGCGGAGCAGCCGAACCCCAGCCCGCCCACCATCTGCGCGCACAGGTCGGAGATGATGTCGCCATAGAGGTTGGGCGCCAGCAGCACATCGTAGTCCAGGGGCCGCTTCAGCAGCCACATGCAGATGGAATCCACGTTGGCGTCTTCCACCGCGATCTCCGGGTAGTCGCGCGCCACCTCTCGCGCCATCTCCAGAAACAGGCCGTCGGAGGCGCGCACCACGTTGGCCTTGTGCACGATGGTGACTTTCCGCCGGCGGTTCTTGCGGGCGAATTCGAAGGCCGCCCGCGCGATGCGTTCAGAGCCCCGGCGCGTGTTGATCTTACACGACACGGCGTAGTCTTCGCCCCGCAGCGCCTGGAAGGGGGCGAACGGCCCGGACAGTTGCGTCAGCGCATTGGACAGCTCCGCTGGCACCGGGTGGAATTCCACGCCCGCGTACAGGTCTTCGGTGTTTTCGCGGAATACCACCAAGTCAATGCCGTCCCTGTGGTTGAGGGGGTTGCCCGGGTAAGCTTTGCAGGGGCGCAGGCAGACGTAGAGGTCGAACAACTGCCGCAGGCGCACAATGGGCGAGCGATACCGCAACCCCTTGCCTTGCAGTTGCGGGTCCAGTTCGGCCTCTGCGGCCCGGGCCGGCTTGGAGGTGATGGCGCCAAACAACGCAGCATCAACGCCTTGCAGCAACTGGACCGTGCGAGCCGGCAGCGCGTCTCCCTGCGCACGCCAGAACTCCCAGCCGATGTCGCCAGGGAGGTACTCGGCGTCCAGCCCCAACTCCTCCAGCACCAGTCTGGCCGCTGCCAGCACCTCCACCCCGATGCCGTCCCCCGGCAACCAGGCAATCTTGTACTTGGACATAGAAGACTCCGCTGTTGATTATTCCTTCACCGATCTGACGCACCACTCGGAGCAATTCCGTTTCCTACTTAACACAAAGACCCCCTGGTGATGTTTGTGTCTCTTGTTTCCCCGCACCTGGTGTCCCGGCTGGTAAAATGACGCGCCGCCAGGCGTATATTGTCTGGCTTCGTGCGACACCGCCATGAATCGCAAGCGCTTACTTTCCAGTTTGTTGTTGGTGGGATTGCTGCTGTCTTTGGCACAGGATGTGGCTTCGGCACAGGCAGGAATGGCAGTGCCGGTCGCCAAGAACCGCGCCCCGCTGCCTCCCAATGCCTTCTACCTGCTTCCCCTTGGCTCGGTGAAACCCCGGGGCTGGTTGCGGCGGCAGTTGGAAATCCAGGCGAGGGGCCTCAGCGGGCGCCTGGACGAGTTCTGGCCGTCGCTGGGGCCCGACAGCGGCTGGCTGGGCGGCAGCGGCGAAAGTTGGGAGCGCGGGCCCTACTTCATGGACGGCCTGGTTCCGCTGGCTTACCTGTTGGACGATCCGCGCCTAGTGGCCAAGGCCAACAAGTGGGTGAACTGGACGTTGAGCAACCAGCGGCCTGACGGCTCGATCGGCCCGGCCAAGAACGAAGACTGGTGGCCGCTGATGATCCTGCTGAAGGCGCTGGCGCAGTACCAGGAGGCCAGCGGCGACCCGCGCGTCGTCCCGCTGATGGAGCGCTTCTTCCGCCACCAGGCGGAGTGGCTGGACAAGCGGCCTTTCGAGAGGTGGGCAGTCTTCCGCTGGCAGGACGAAATCCTCAGCCTGGTGTGGCTCTATAACCGTAACGGCGACCGCTCGCTGCTGGACCTGGCGCGCAAGATCAGGAAGCAGGGCCACGACTGGAGGGCGCAGTTCGAGCCTTTCGAGTTCCGCGAGAAGATGCGCAAGGGACAGACCAGCCTGAAGACGCACGTGGTGAACAACGCCATGGCGCTGAAGACCTCGGCGGTGTGGTGGCTGATCTCGGCCGATCCCTCCGGCCGCCAGGCGGTCTACCAGCAACTGAAGGAACTAGACCGCTACCACCTGCTGCCAAACGGGGTGCACAGCGGCGACGAGCACTACGCCGGGCGCGATCCCTCCCAGGGCACCGAACTCTGCGCGGTAGTGGAAGGCATGTTCTCCCTCCAGCACCTGGCTGCCATCCTGGGCGACCCGGGGTTCGGCGACCGCCTGGAGAAGATCGCCTATAACGCACTGCCTGGCACTTTCAGCGGCGACATGTGGGCGCACCAGTACGACCAGCAGCCAAACCAAGTCCTGTGCAGCCTCTACCCCCGCGAGTGGACCACCAACGGGCCCCAGTCCAACCTGTTCGGCCTGGAGCCCAACTTCGGCTGTTGCACAGCCAACATGCACCAGGGCTGGCCGAAGTTCGTGGCCAGCCTGTGGATGGCCACCCCCGACGAGGGCCTTGCGGCAGTCGCTTATGGCCCCAGCCAGGTGCGAGCGGTTGTGCGCGGCGGGGTACGCGCCACCATCAGCGAGGAAACGGAGTACCCCTTCCGCGGAAAGATCAGCCTTGGCGTGAGCCCGGAAAGCCCGGCCCGCTTCCCGCTCCTGCTGCGCATCCCGGCCTGGGCCGACACCGCAACCATCGCTGTGAACGGGAAGGCCGTGGCCGGAGTCAGGCCGGCAACGTTTCAGCGGATCGAGCGCCGCTGGCAAAAGGGTGACCGGGTGGAAGTGACCCTGCCGATGCGGGTGCGCGCTGGCCGCTGGTTCCGCGACTCGGTGGCGCTGGAGCGCGGCCCGCTGGTGTTCTCGCTGGCCGTCGGCGAAGACTGGCGCAAGATCCGGCAGTTCGGCCCGGCCGCCGACTGGGAACTGCATCCCACCACGCCCTGGAATTACGGCCTGCTGCTGGACCCTTCCCGCCCCGACCGCTCCCTGGAGGTCGCCGAGAAGCCCATCGGCGAATTCCCCTTCTCGCCGGCCGGCGCGCCCCTGGAAGCACGGGTGAAGGGACGCCGCATCCCCCAGTGGACGCTGGAAAAGGGCTCCGCCGGACCGCTGCCGCCAAGCCCGGTCACCAGTAGCGAGCCCCTGGAAACGCTGCGCCTGATCCCCTACGGCTCGGCCAAGCTGCGCGTCACCGCCTTTCCGCTGGTGAAGCAGTAGGCACCGGGTCTGTGCTGCCACGGCGACGGAGATTACGCGAGCTGGCGAAATGGCCAACCCGCCCCTACCGCCAGGCCGGGTTTTTGGCTATGCTTAGGCGCCATCCGGGGGAAATGCTATGAAAGCTCGCCTGATGCTTGCCTCTCTGTTCACCCTGGGGGTGCTCCTGGGGTTCGTGGGCACCATTTTCCTGCTGCTGCTCTACTTCGGGGGAGTGCTCAACCCCGTGGCGCTGGTCGCGCTGACCGTGCTGTTCAACGCCATCGCCTGGCTGGTTTCCCCGTTGATCCAGGACCTGGTGCTGCGCTGGTTCTACTCCTGCGAGGCCGTGGAGTGGGCGGAGTTCCAGCGGCGCTGGCCGAAGCTGTCGGCGACCATCCAGCAGGTTTGCGCCAGGCACAACATCGCCGTCCCCAAGATGCGCCTCATTGATGACGGGAACCCCACCGCCTACTGCTTCGGTTCGGCCTCCTGGAACGCGCGGCTGGTGGCCACTCGCGGCCTGTTCCATTACCTCAGCGAAGACGAGGTGGCAGCGGTCTACTGCCACGAACTGGGCCACATCGCCAACCGGGACTTCATCCTGATGACGGTGGCGGCCACGCTGCTCACCGTGCTCTACGAAGTCTACGTGGTCTTCACCGACCGCCGCGCGCAGGGGCGCGGCGGGGAGCTCCGCAGCCGCCTGGTGCTGATCGGCTACCTCTCCTACGTGATGTACATCGTCGGCACCTACCTGGTGCTGTACCTGTCGCGCACCCGGGAGTACCTAGCCGACCGCTTCAGCGCCGAGGCCACCGGCAACCCGAACTGGCTGGCAATGGGCTTGGTGAAGGTGGCCTACGGGATCGCCGCCGCGCCCGACAGCGAGAAGTCCAAGCGCCTGCTGGCTTCCACCCGCGCCCTGGGGCTGTATGACTACAAGTCGGCCGACGCCACCGGCTCGGCTTACGCCCGCCTCGCTGGCGGCGGTGTGGCCGTGGCTGAAGCGCCGGCCCCCGCCGCGGCGCCCGCGGCCCTGCCCGCCGGCGTCGAGCGCGTCTTCCTTTACGACCTGTTCAACCCCTGGGCCAAGATCGGCGAGTTCAATTCCACTCACCCCCTGGCCGGCAAGCGCATCCGGAAGCTGATGGACTGCTGCGGGGAGTTCGGCGTGGCGCCGCAGTTTGATTTCTCGCTGGCCAACCTGGAAGGGCAGATGCTGGACCGCGGACGGCTGTACAAGAACTTCCTGCTGGAGGTGTGCGTCTACTTCGCACCGGCGATCGGCTTCGTGCTGGGCCTGGCGCTGGCGCTGGGCGCCGGCTCCGGCGCGCTCCCGGCCTCGGCCGCGGCGCTGGCGGCCCCGCTGCTGGGCTTGGGCCTGGGCTGGAGTTTGAAGGGCCTCTACAGCTTCCCCGCCGGAAGGGCCGAGCGAACCACCGTGTTCGAGCTGATGTGCGACCCCTACGCTAGCCCGGTCCGTGGCCGGCTGGTGCACCTGGAGGGCAAGGTCGTGGGGCGGGCGCACGCCGGCAGCCCCATCGGCGAGGATATGATCCTGCAGGACGACAGCGGCGGACTGATCACCCTCAACTACGAATCGTGGCTCCCCATTCTCGGCAACCTCTGGTTCGGCTGGCGCAGGGTGAGAAACCTGATGGAACAGCAGGCCTCCGCCTTCGGCTGGTTCCGCCGCTACACCGCCGCCTACGTGGACCTGAAGGCCCTGAACTCTCTGGCGGGAAGCATCCAGAGCTACACCCGCTTCTGGGCCCTCTACCGCGGCCCCCTCTTCATCGTCCTGGCTTTGCTGTTGATGCTGCCGCTGGCGTAGCCCCGGCTGGCGCGCATTTTTCACCGCCAGCAAGAGCTGCTTCCCGCCGCGCGACAGAATCTAGCAGCGGGTTTGTCCCGCTACGCTTCCCGGGTGAAATACAACGGCTCGAGGCGGACCGGGGTGTAGATGCCGCGCTGCAGGCGGTGCTTGCGCGCCTTCAGCCGCAACAGCGTCATTCCCAGCACGTGCGTCTCGCGGGCCTCCAGCACCTCCAGCGCATTAGCGCCCTCCCGCCCGGCCTCCGCAATCGCCTTCCGCAGCGCGGACACGCATGCGTCGCCGCCGTTCCGGGCCAGGGCGGAAACAGAAACGTCTCCGACCAGCCAGACGCAGGTCCACCCCGTCTGCTTCAGTTGCCCCTCCAGCTTCCCGTGCGACACCTGGCAGTAAAGGCGCATCCCCTGCCAGTCCTGAAACTGGGCCGATGAGGCAGCCAGCGCCGCGTGGGTTTCCTCGTGGTGCTCGAACACTACGAAGTCGCCCGCACCTATGGGACTCGCAGAAGAACCAGCCATAGGCGTTTCCTCCCGCCGCTCTACAGGGGATTTAACTACCACCTCAGGTGGCCGCCTGGCAACACGGGCGTCCGCTGCCGCGGCTGCAGCCGCCACCGCGCCTCAGCGGCGAGGCTGGGCCTGGTCGCTCCGGTGGAGAAAATGCGCTCTTTTTTCGCCAAGACGCCGGCTGACTTCGGCCTGAGCACGGAGCTGTTTCTGTGGCCGAAGCGTTCATCGCCTGCCATGGGAAGAGCGCGCAAAAGAGATAAGTTGGTATTTTTCAGCAGCTTAGCAGAGGTGCAAAATTCTTGATTCCATTGACCATTAGCTTGCGCTAGGATGTACCCGGAATTCAGGCAAAACGGTGGGCCGGATCGGCTCTGGGCTGTCTTGATAGGAGTTTTCTTATTCCGGTCGGCCGGCCAACGAGGAAGCTGAAAGTTGCAGGGCACTGTCAAGACACAGCGCGCCAGCAGGAGGAGTTTTCCTGCTGTGCAGCCGAAAAGGTGGCGCGCGTATCTTCCCACCAGGAGGGGCACAGCCCATGTACGTGGATGACTCCGCCCGGCGGGTGATAACGCACCGGCGTCCGAAGGCAGTGAAGGTGACCGCCAGCCCGCCTCAGGCGCATCACCTGCTGGAGGACATCCTCTCGCGGCCGGTCACCCGACGCGCCCTGTCGTGGATGACGCGGCGGGGAGCGGACGGGAAATGTTTCTTCGAGAAACTGTGCCAGAACTACGACAACCCGGCGCTGGGCCGCTGGGCGCGCTGGCGCTGGGCCTTGCCCAACTGGCTGATCAACCTGGGGCTGAAGAAGGCGCGGTTGGACAAGGAGACGATGAAGAAGCACCTGTTCCACCACCCGCCCACGGTCAAGTCGCTGGTCCTGACCGCCAAAAGTATTGGCGCCTACGGGCTGACCGTCCCGCAACGCTACATCGCGCCGCTGTTCGTCGTCTGGAACATCACCCAGGCCTGCAACCTCCGCTGCAGGCACTGCTACCAGAGCGCCCAGCCCAAGCCGCTGCCCGACGAGCTGACGACCGAGGAAAAGAAGAACCTGATTGACCAGTTTGCCGAAGAATACGTGCCGTTCCTGGCTTTTGCCGGGGGCGAGCCGCTGGTGGCCCGCGACCTGTGGGAGGTGCTGGAACATTGCCTTAAACGGGGCATCCACGTGACGGTGGCCACCAACGGCACCCTGCTCAAGCCGGAGACCTGCGCGCGGCTGAAGGAACTGGGGGTGAAATACGTCGAGGTCAGCGTGGACAGCCTCAAGCCGGAGGAGCACGACGCGTTCCGGGGCATGAAAGGGGCGTGGGAGCGCGCCATCCAGGGCATCCGCAACTCTGTGGCCGCTGGCATCCGCACCGGCATGGCCACCTGCTTCACCCGGGAAACCGCCGACACAGTGGACGATGTGGTGAAGTTCGCCATTGACCTGGGGTGTGGGACCTTCTCCCACTTCAACTTCATTCCGGTGGGCCGCGGCACCCAGATCATGGAGGAGGACCTGACCCCGGCGCAGCGGGAACTGCTGCTGCGCAAGCTGCAACAGCACCTGTCGGAGGGCAAGATCGGAGTGATCTCGACCGCGCCGCAGTTTGGGCGCTCCTGCATCGTCTACGGCTCCGAGGACGGCCTGTTCGCTGCTGGGCACGCCGGCAAGGGGCAGGGGAGGAAGACGATGGTGCTGTCGCGCTATGTGGGAGGCTGCGGCGCCGGGCGGTGCTACTGCTCGGTTCAGCCCAACGGCCGGATCACCCCCTGTGTCTACATGCCCTCCAAGCCCGTCGGCAACGTGCGGGAAGCACCCTTCCGCCAGATCTGGAACAACCCGCTGTTCGCCACCCTGGCGGACCGCGAAGACCGGGGCGATCACTGCGGCGTGTGCGACTACCGGAATTACTGCGGCGGTTGCCGGGCGCGCTCGCTTTCCTACACGGGGGACATCCAGGCGGGCGATCCGGGCTGCGCCTACAACAAGCCGCAGTGGGTGGAACTGACCAGCCTGCGGGTTCTGCCCAACGGTCCCACCATGGCCGAATGCGCCGGCAGAACCGCAGACGTCAGCCGATGAGTGGCAGCGCCCGGCCCGCCGCAGCGGGCCGGGCGCGGTCGCGAGGAGAAGACACTGCCATGAGCGAGGCCAACCAGGCGCGCAACCAGACCACGGCGCTCCCCATGGTGGAACTCGCTGAAGCGGAGCGAGTTCAGGCCACGCTTTCCATCGTGGGAGACGTCTCGGTGGCGGCCTCTGAATCCATGCGCCGTGCGGGCCAGCCGGTTCCGCGGGCGGCCTGGGTGACGGTGCCGCTGTTTTTCCTGCCGGTGTACGCGCTGAGCGTCGGCCTGGCCTCGCTGTTTTTCGCCGCTGCGGGGCAGCGGCTGGCGTGGCTGGCGCCCCTCTTTCCCGCCCTCTGCGCCGCGGCTGTGTTCTGGTCGCGCCAGCACTGGAAATCCCGCGCCAGGATCCGCCAGTACCGCTTCAAGAGCGCGCGGGACGCCCTGGATACGCTGGGCCGTCAGACGGCCAACAGCCTCAACGCTATCCGCGCCAACCTGGTGAGCCTGGGCATGGCCCATCCCGAACTGGCAACGGAAGAGCATCTGGCCGAGATTGACTCGGCTTCCCGCCGCATCGAAGCCGCCATCCACAAGGCTGCCAACAGATAAGGGGCCGCGGCGCAGCAACGCCTCCCGTACTCAGCTCAGCGTGCGCTCCCTTACGGTCACGCCTCCGAAGGCGGTGTCCGAGCCGCGACCGTAAGGGAGCGGACGGTACCATACTTGTGCAAAGCTCAATAATGGGACACGGCACTAGCTGACGGCTCCGGTGAGGCCAGCGTGGAAGGAGCGGCGGTCCATAGGGGAGAGGGCGCGGATCATGGCGGAGGTGAGCAGGGGCGTGTGGGGGACGGTGGTCAGGTAGTCGCCGATGACCCACAGGTCCTGCTCCGTGGTCATCCAGCCAATCGGGTCAAAGCGAGACAGGTTCACCGGGCGAGTGGAAAAGCTGCGCAGAGTGCGCTCGCCGGCGGTGTTGTAGTAATCGGCAAAGTAGGAGACGGCGAGTTCGCGGAGCGTGCGGTAGACGGGTTCGCGGTAGCGCAGGCCGGCGTAGTTGGACTTGCCCAGGGCACCCCAGCAGCCCCGCTCGCGGAATACCGCCAGGACGTGGTCGTCGTCGCGCACGGCTTCCAGGTCGAGCAGCAGCGGGGGATAGCCGTTGACGCGCAGGGCAGCAGCGGCAAACAGCGCCCCTTCGAAGCAGTGCGCCATCCCGTCGCGCAACACGCGGCGCGGCGAGCGGCAGGTAGGCCCGTCGTGCTCCTTGTTATAGCCGAGTGCGCTTTCCAGGAACTCCTGGATGCGGAAAGGGGAACGGAGGCCACGCAGCAGCCTGTGCTCCTGGCGCGTTAGGCCAAAGTGGTTGCGGGCAGTCAGCACGCTTCTCCTCTATTGGTGGCGCAGGGAAGCCCGTACTCCGCCGCTCAGCATGGCCCATCCCACCCTGGGGAAGTAGAACAGTTCCTTGCTATTATGATTCAACTTTTGCCGGGGGCTACCTGCGTTTTTCACTATAATCCAGTTCCGGGCCGGTCCGGGCCGGGCTGGCGACGGCGGCAGGACGCGGCTTCAACTGCTCACCCAAAGGAGAATCCCCAATGTCGAGACGTCTTCGATTGGCCGGCCTTCTGACTGCGGCCTGTGTGGTGACTGCGCTGGGCCTGGGCGCTCAGGGCGGCGCGAATCCTGCCTCCGATGGAAAACTGCGCATCATCGCCATCGGCGCCCACCCGGACGACTGCGACAGCCGGGCGGGCGGAACAGGCGCCAAGTACGCCGCACTCGGCCATCATTTCAAGTGCTTGTCGGTGACCAACGGCGACGCCGGGCACCACAGCGAGGGAGGCGGGGCGCTGGCCAGGCGGCGGATTGCCGAGGCCAAGGAGGCAGCCCGGCGCGTCGGCATCGAATACGACGTGCTCGATAACCACGACGGCGAACTGCTGCCCACCCTGGAGGTGCGCCGCCAGATCATCCGCAAGATCCGCGAGTGGAACGCCGACATGGTGATGGCCCCCCGGCCCAACGACTACCATCCCGACCACCGCTACACCGGCGTGCTGGTCCAGGACGCCGCCTACATGGTGACCGTGCCCAACATCTGCCCGGACACGCCCGCTTTGCGGAAGAACCCGGCCTTCTTCTACTTTCAGGACGGGTTCCAGCGCCCGAACCCCTTCCGCCCCGACGTCGTGGTCTCGATTGACGACGTGCTGGACAAGAAGGTCGCCATGCTGGACGCCCACGTGTCGCAGATGTACGAGTGGCTGGCTTGGCACGGCGACAGGCTCGAGGAGGTTCCCCGCGACCCGGCCGCGCGCCGCGAGTGGCTGAAGAAGAGCCGCTTCGCACGGCCCGTGGACGAGCGCGTCCGGGAGGCCGCGCGCAAGTGGTACGGAACAGAGGCTGACAACATCCGTTACGCCGAGGCGTTCGAGCTGTGCGAGTACGGCCGTCGGCCCAGCGACGACGAACTGCGGAAGCTGTTCCCCTTCTTCCCCGCCAGCCCGCGGTGAAATCAGGCTCTAGGCTTCAGGCTTTAGGCTCTAGGCTTTAGGCTTTAGGCTTCAGGCTTGAGGCAAGAAACGCGGAGGCA
>CAYVGN010000016.1:0-1199 GCA_964451215.1 uncultured Acidobacteriota bacterium | reverse complement strand
GAGAATCCTTTTTCGCTTCTCTGTGCCTCTGTGGCCGATCTTTAGTAGGCGAGCAGTTGCTCGACCGCCTGGCGCAGGTCGTCGGCAGAGGGCAGCACCTCGGCCTCCAGCGTGGGGGCGGAAGGCACGAAGCAGTCCTTGGCGGCCACGCGCAGCAGGGGCGCGTCCAAAGATTCGAAGCAGTTCTGGGCGATGCGGGCGGCGATCTCGGCGCCGAAGCCCATGGTGAGCGAGTCCTCGTGCGCCACCAGCGCGCGGTTGGTCTTGCGTACGCTGGCATACACCGCCTCTTCGTCCCAAGGGAGGATGCTGCGCAGGTCGATCACTTCGATGGATCTGCCCTGGGCCGCCATCTGCTCGGCCACCTCCAGCGCCAGGTAGACCGTGCTGCCCCAGGTGACGACGGTGAGATCGCTGCCCGGGCGCCGCACGCGGGCCTTGCCGAAGGGGACGGCGTAATCGGCGTCGGGCTCCGGGGTGCGGGCCTGCAAGCGGCGATAGAGTCCCTTGTGCTCCAGGAACAGCACCGGGTCGCTGGAGCGGGCGGCCGTCTTGATCAGCCCCTTAGCGTCCTCGGCCGAGCTCGGGTAGACGATGAACCAACCGGGTGTGTGGGCGAAGATGGCCTCGATGTTGGTGGAGTGCCAGGGCCCGCCCTTGATGTAGCCGCCCACCGCCACCCGCACCACCAGCGGGCAGTTCCAGGCGTTGTTGCTGCGCCAGCGGATGGTGGGGATCTCGTCGCGCAGCTGCAGCATGCCCGGCCAGATGTAGTCGCCGAACTGGATCTCGACGATGGGATGGTAGCCAAGGATGGCCATGCCGCAGGCCACCCCGACGATGCTGGCCTCGGCCAGCGACGAGTTCTGAACCCGGCCGGGGAAGGCCTCGGTGAGGCCCTTGGTTACCCCAAACACACCCCCCTTCGGGTCAGCGATATCCTCGCCCCACATCACGATTTGCTTGTTCCGCTCCATCTCCTCGCGCAACCCGTGGTTGATCGCTTCCCACATGCTGATGGGCTGGCTGGAGACGTAGCGCGGTGAGGGCTCCTCGAAGAAGGCCTGGGGAGAATCCTGGATGTAGAGGGTGGCGGTGGAGGGGTCGGGCTGCGGGGCGGCATCGGCCTCCTCGGCGGCCCGGTTCACCTCGCCCTCGATCTCGGCATAAATGGGAAGCGTTTCGAGAAGCATCTCGGC
>CAYVGN010000015.1:14579-15999 GCA_964451215.1 uncultured Acidobacteriota bacterium | reverse complement strand
GCATGATGTCGGAAGCGGCCAGGCTCCAGCTGGGCATTTATTAGTAGCGCCGGCCTCCGGCCGGCACCAGGGCAATGAAACTTACGTCACAAGAAGAATACGGCCTGCGCTGCCTGCTGCAGATTGGCCGCCGACCCGGCGGCATGACCATCGCGCAGATCAGCGAGGCCGAAGGCATCTCCAAGGAATACGCCGCCAAGCTGCTTCGCCTGCTGCGCCGCGGCGGCTTTGTCAAAAGCGCGCGCGGCCAAGCGGGCGGCTACATGCTGGCGGGCCCGCCCGAGCAGATCAACATCGGCGAGGCCCTGGCCTTCCTGGGCGGCCGCATCTTTGACCCCGACTTCTGCGGCCGCCACACCGGGATCGAGAGCATGTGCTCCCGCTCGGTGGACTGCACGGTCCGCTCCCTCTGGCGCGCCCTGCAAATGGCCTTGGACCAGGTCCTGAGCAAGACCACGCTAAGGGATATGCTCACCAGCGAGCGGGACATGACCAGTTGGGTCAGCGACCTGGTGGATGTCTCTGCCCTCCTCAAGCCCCCTCATCGAAACCCGGTGATGCAGTAGCCGGCCTCAGACGGCTCTTGGTAGATCCACGTCCGCTTCGTTAACTAAAGCGCCTCAGGCCAGCCAGGACCGGGTGGCAGCGCCTCGATGCCCTCTGCCGCGGCGAGACCCGTTCTGGCTGGTCACAAACTGGTAGTGCTGGGCGCGCGCCGCTACGCCCACGTGGCCCTGTCCAGCGAGCCTCTCGGCGCGCACCACCTTGCCCCGGCAACGGACCTCCACCCTGCGCCCGCCGCACAGTTCCGGCGGAAGAACGATTCTCCATTCCAGCCGTGACCCCAGCCGCAGCTCCTCCGGCAGCAGCAAGTAAACACCCGCGCCGCTGATGTCCCGCGTCACTGCTTCGAAGCTCTTCCTGGATCGCTTGGGCCCCCGAACGTCTGCGGGCATCACCAGGGAAAACCGCCGATATTCTCTCTTCTCTGGCTCAATCATTTTCGCCGCTCCAAGCTCACAACCCTTGCCGAAGCGGGTTGGAGCGCGGTACGCACCAGGAGGCTCACTCCGATCACTGTAGCCAACGCCAGCAACCTGGCTGCGATTCTCTTGTGCACGGCCGTTTCTTCTCCTTCAACGATGACTCGTAGCCAGTGTCGTATGAAGCGCGGCCCTGGTAAATCCCACGGGAGTTTCAATTTGAGCGGCTGCTCGTCCCAGGGGGAGCCCTTACCTCGGTTCTAGTACCGTGACCGCCTGGTTTCTACACGATGACGCCCTCTACCCGTCTGTGCGCGTAGTCTTCACGACCGTGCTCAGGACGAAGTAGGATAGGCCTCCGGCCTGTCACCGTCTGTGCGCATAGTCTTCACGACCGTGCTCAGGACGAAGTAGGATAGGCCTCCGGCCTGTCACCG